>CALXJF010000003.1 GCA_944388575.1 uncultured Clostridia bacterium | reverse complement strand
CCCCCGAAGGGATGTAACTTTAGTTACTTTTCTTGTTATATCTTAGTATAAAAAGAAACTTTTTATACTAGTTATATTTACTTTTTTTTAAATTTGATATATTATATATAATATATACAGATATTATTTTGTGGAGGTTAAAAAATGCAAGTTGAATATTTAATCCAAAATGGGAAAGAAAATAGTTTAGTTAATTCTTTGGTTGAAAGTTTTTCAAAAAAACCTAAAAAAGTATATATGTTTCTTGGAGATTTAAAAGAAGCGGGATTTAGGCTGATTGAAGAAGAATTTATTGATACAAATATAAAGCTATTTATGGCTGTCGGTGTAAATAAAAAACACACAACAAGGAGTATGTTAGATAGTATTTTAGAGTATACAAAAGATGCATATTATTATACAAATAATGATATTATAGAATTTGACTCTAATATATGTATTTTTGAGTATACTAATGAAGCAATAATGTATACGTCATCATCTTCTTTTTCTGAGAGTGGAATAAGTGAAAATATTTCTATTTACAATAAAGTTACTGTGGATTTAAAAGATCAATCTCAAAAAACTCAGTATAAAAAAATAGTAAAAGAATTAACAAAAACTCTAGAAGAACTTAGATTTATAAAACTCACAAAGCAGAAAATAAATGAATTAGTAGAAAACAAAGAAATATTTTCTACTAGACAATATACACATACAAATGTAAAAAGTATATCTGAATTGCTAGGTAAATCTGATAAAGATATGCAACCGCAAACTCAGACAGATAAGAATGATATTGATGATGTATTTTTAGGTGACATAGAGATACCAAAAGTAGATTTATCAGATATTGATATATCTGATATAGACTTATCAGAAGAACTAAAAAAAGAAAATAAAAAAGAAGTAAAAGAGCCCCAAAATGATGTTGAAGTAGAATATAATGATATTCAAGAAACAACTATACAACCTTTGCAAGAGTATTCTGATGAGATAGAAGAACAAGATGATGTTATAGATAAAAATAATGAATTGTATGATGAAAGTCTAGAGGAAATGGATTTTGATCAAGATTCAGTTATTGATATAAATGATATGTTGTTTTCAAAAGCAGATGTTAAGTTAGATGTAGATATAAAGAATCAAAAAAGATTAAAATCAGAAGATATTGATATAAATAACAATGAATTTGAAGATGAAGAGGTATTACAAGTAAAAAAATTAAATTTAAATAATGTTTCTAATGTTATAATGGAGCTTCCAAATAAACCAACTAAAACGCAGGAGTTAGTTAATATAAAAATACCAAATCATTTACAAAAGATGATACCAGATTTTTTCGAGTTACAAGATAAAGGAAAAAGTATAGATATTAATGGTGTTACCTATAAACAAAGAGATATAAAACTTGAAATAATTGATGTTAAGTCTGATAACAAATATAATGATAGAGATGCAAAGATTTTACAAAAGAAGGGTCAGTCATATTTAACCATTACAAGTGAGGTTATAAAGAATATAGATTATACAGAAAAGGATATTGCAAGAATTATTAAGCTTTCAAGTGATATTTATCATATTGAGATAATTTCTAAAGATATGAAAGAATATAAATTATGGAACAAATTATGTACTCAAAATTTTAAATCAAGTACTAGAAAATTTGGAATAATGTAATAAATAAACAGCCTTAAAATTATAAGTTTTAAGGCTGTTATGCAATTAATACATGATTTTATTTTCAAGTTTTTGCCAAATTTCAAATGGAGTTTGGCAAACATCACTATTAATTTTATTTTCTTTAATAATTGAATTATTATTTCCTTTTAAATAATCCAATATTTGACTATCTTTAAAACCACTAGCATTAGCACAACTATAGTCTACACCATAATATACTGTTTTTATATTAGCCCAACATGCAGCTGATAAACACATAGGACAACTTTTAGCTGTTGATACAAGTATACAATCATTTAAATCAATTCTATCTAAAATTCTACTTGCTTTTTTTATTGCATTTATTTCAGCATGGCCAGTTATATCTTGTGTAGAAATAACATTATTTCTCTCTATATTTAATATTTTATATTCATCTTTTTTTAGAGTTTGAATTATTCCGGCCCCAAAAGGTCCTCCTATTTGATTATTAACGCCATCTATTGCAAACTCTGATGCTAATTTTAGTACCGTATGTATGCACTCATTTAAATTGTTATAAATTCTATTCATGATAATTTCCTCCATATATAAAAATTATTATACAATTTTTATAATATAAAATCAACATAAAAATAATAAAATTATTGACTTGTTTTAACCATTTATAGTTGTATCTCATAAAATAAAATGGGAGGTAAATAAAAAATGAATAATTTTTATGTTGTAATAGATGCAGGACATGGTGGGAATGATCCAGGAACTAGTGCAAATGGTGTATTAGAAAAGGATCTGACTTTAGAGATATCAAGATATATGTATGATAGATTTAAGGAACGTGGAATTCCCGTAAGTTTAGTTAGATCTTCAGACGAGACTTTAACAAGTGATGAAAGAGTTAGAAGAATATTAAATGCATTTGGAAATGGTTCAAATGTTGTGGTGATTTCAAATCACATTAATTCAAGTGGAACACCAAATGTAGCAGAAGGGGCGGAAGTAATTTATGCACTTAGAAATGAACCCACTTTAGCTCAAAATATTTTAAGAGCTTTAAAAGAGCAAGGTCAAGTTGTAAGACGTGTATATCAAAGGGCTCTTCCAAATGATCCAAATAAAGATTATTATTTTATACATAGAGAAACAGCTAATACGGAACCTGTTATTATAGAGTATGGATTTATAAACAATAAACAAGATTTAGAAAGAATACAAAATAACTATAAAAGGTATGTTAATGCAATAGTCGATGCAGTAATTGAAACAAGGGGAAGTAGTAGTAATGTTCATATAGTAAGACCAGGAGATACTTTATGGTCAGTAGCTAAAATGCATGGGCTTACAGTAGAACAATTAAAATCATTAAATAATTTAAATTCGGATTTACTTACTGTAGGTCAAGTATTAAAAATACAGGACAATACAAATAATAATATAAATATCAGTGATAGTACATATGTTGTTAAATATGGAGATACACTTTGGAAAATAGCAAATATGTTTGATACAACTGTAGAAGAACTAATGAAATTAAATGATCTTAGTTCAAATTTATTGTCTATAGGACAGATATTAAAAGTAAAGGAAGGAAGTTCTTTTTCTAATGAGTATATAGTAAAAGCCGGTGATTCTCTTTGGAAAATAGCAAGAGATTATGGTATTTCAGTGGAAGATTTAAAGATGGCTAATAATTTGACTAGTAATGTTATATTCATAGGTCAAGTTCTTACTATACCTACTAGCAGAAGTTATTATAGAGAAGCATCAGTTATATATAAAGTAAAACAAGGCGATACTTTATTTAGTATAGCTAAAATGTATTCAACTACAGTAGATAAGATCATAGAATTGAATAACTTAGATAATGATATGATTATTGTGGGACAATTATTAATGATTCCTTGATAAAAATTAATGCTACTAAAATACTAATTTAGTGGCATTAATTTTCTTTTATTACATTTTTGTTACAAATATTTATAATTATATGAAACTATAAGGATTTTATGCTAGGTTACTTGAAAAAAAATACTAGTTGTGATATATTTGAAAAAAAGGAGGAAGACAATATGAGCTCACTAAAAGAAATAGATAAAGAAATATTTGATTATATTGAAGAAGAACAACGAAGGCAAAATAATAATATAGAGCTTATTGCATCGGAAAATTTTGTAAGTCAAGGAGTTCTTGAAGCGGTAGGGTCTATACTTACAAATAAATATGCTGAGGGATATCCAAGTAAAAGATACTATGGAGGATGTAGAAATGTAGATAGTGTGGAAAAGTTAGCTATAGAGAGAGCAAAACAATTATTTAATGCAGAACATGCAAATGTACAGCCGCATAGTGGTAGTCAAGCTAATATGGCGGTATATATGTCAGTACTTAAGCCAAGAGATACTATACTTGGTATGAATCTTGCAAATGGTGGACATTTAACACATGGAAGTCCGGTTAATTTTTCTGGGAAGTTATTTAATTTTGTATCTTATGAGACGGATGAAAATGGTTATATAGATTATGAGGATGTTTTAAGTAAAGCTGAAAAATGTAAGCCAAAAATGATTGTTGCAGGTGCTAGTGCATATCCAAGGAAAATCGATTTTTCAAAATTTAGAGAAATTGCTGATAAAGTTGGTGCATATTTAATGGTTGATATGGCTCATATTGCTGGGCTTGTGTGTACTGGAAAGCATATGTCACCAGTACCTTATGCAGATTTTGTAACTTCAACTACCCATAAAACATTAAGAGGACCTAGAGGGGGATTAATACTTTGTAAAGAAAAATATGCTAAAATAATAGATAAAACAATATTTCCGGGAATACAAGGAGGTCCACTTGAACATGTAATTGCTGGTAAAGCAGTATGTTTTAAGGAAGCTCTACAACCATCATTTAAAGAATATATTGATCAAGTTGTTCTAAATTGCAAAACATTAGCAGAAGAGTTAGTTAAAAGAGGATTCAAGTTAGTATCTGGTGGAACAGATAATCATTTAATGTTAATTGATCTTACGTCAAAGAACATGACAGGTAAAGAGGCAGAAAACTTACTTGAGCTAGTAAATATTACAGTAAATAAAAATGCCATTCCAAATGACAAAGAAAAACCAACTGTTACCAGTGGTATAAGGGTCGGAACAGCTGCTTGTACTACTAAAGGTTTAAAAGAAAAAGATATGATTGATTTAGCTGAATGTTTTGATTTAGTATTATCAAAAAATATAAATAATTATTCTGATGAAGAGTTAAATCAAAATATAGCAAAGGCTAAAGAAATAGTTAAAAAACTTGTACTAAATTATAATTAAGTGGAGGTGATTATATGCAAGGTTTATCTGTAGATTTTAGTAGACTTGATAATTTTGTATCAAAAGAAGAACTTAAGTTAATGGATTATAAAATAAAAGAAGCACATAAAATGCTGAATGAAAAAACAGGGGCTGGAAGGAATATGCTTGGATGGCTCGATTTACCGACTAATAGAGATGATGATGAAATTAATAGAATAAAGCAATGTGCACTTAAGATTCAAAAACAATGTGATGTTTTCGTAGTTATTGGAATTGGAGGTTCATATTTAGGTGCTAAAGCAATGATAGATTTATTTACTAATAATTTTAGTAATATGCTATCTCTTTCTCAAAGAAAATTTCCTCAAATAATATTTGCTGGTAATAATATGAGTGGAAAATATTTAAGAAATTTAGTTGAATATTTAGAAGATAAAGATGTGGCTATAAATGTTATATCAAAATCTGGTAAAACTTTAGAGCCTGCAATTACATTCAGAATTTTAAAGATATTATTGGAGCAAAAATACGGTATTACTGGGGCTGCAGAAAGAATATACGTTACTACTGATAGTCAAAAGGGATTATTACATGATATAGCTAAGAAGAATGAATATGAAATGTTTGTTATACCAGATGATGTTGGTGGAAGATATTCAGTATTAACTCCAGTGGGACTTTTACCTATGGCTGTAGCAAATATCAATATTGAGGATATACTTGATGGAGCACAGTTTGCATCTCATTTATTTAATGAAGAATGTATAGATTATAATGATTGTTATAAGTATGCAGCATATAGAAATATTCTATACAATAAAGGAAAAGAAATTGAAATACTTGCAAGTTATGATCCTTGTTTTAGGTATTTTATTGAATGGTTTAAGCAATTATTTGGAGAAAGTGAAGGGAAAAATGCAAAAGGAATTTTTCCTTCAGGAGCATTATTTTCAACTGATTTACATTCTATGGGTCAACTTATTCAAGAAGGAAAGAGAAATATTTTTGAAACTGTTATAAATGTGAATTTAGACAGAAGTTTTATAGAACTTCCAAAAACTGATGAAAATTTAGATGAATTAAATTATTTGGCTGGAAAGAGTATAGAATATATAAATAAACAAGCTTTTTATGGAACTTTAGAAGCTCATGTTCAGGGAGGAGTGCCAAATATTGTAATAAATTTAGATGATTTAAATGAATATATAATTGGTGAACTTATATTTTTCTTTGAAAAGGCATGTGCTATGAGTGGATATATGTTAGGTGTCAATCCTTTTGATCAACCAGGAGTTGAGGCATATAAAAAAAACATGATGAATTTACTTATAAGTGATAATGATTAGTATTAATATAAAAGGAATATGGAAGAGATTTTTTAGTCTTTTCCATTTTTTATTTTAAATTTTTAATATTTATGGTAATATATAAAAAAGGGTGTTTATAATGTTAAATTCTAATCATTTAAAATGTATAGCTATTATTTGTATGATTATAGATCATTTAGGTCATTTTATATTTAATACAGATTATAATGTGTATATTATATGTAGAAGTATAGGAAGAATTGCTATGCCATTGTTTATATTTCTATTAGTAGAAGGCTTTTTTCGTACTAAGAATTTAAAAAAATATGTTATTAGAATAAGTATAGTGGCAGTTATAACACAAATAATAATTGAAGTCTTTAGCTTTATAGATAAAAACTGTTTTAATAACGTTATAGCTGATATAAACAATAAAAACATATTATTTTCTTTTATATTAATTTTAATTATATTAAGAATACTTGATAGAAGAATTATAATAAATAAAAAAGTAGATATACTTTTAAGAGTAATTCTTATTATTACTGTTATAAGTGTTTATTTTTTTGTAAAAATAGACTATAGCATATATGGTTTATTGATAGCATTGACTTTTTATATATTAAAAAAATTTGAAAAGAACATAAATATATATATTAAAAGTTTTTTACAAGCAATTTTTGTGGTAACGTTTTCTATGCTTGCTATAAATAATATTATTGGAATATTCACCATCTTTTCTGTTTTATGTACACTAATGTATAGTTCAGAGAAAGAAAATAATAACAAAATTGTAATGGTTATTTTTTATACTATATATCCGCTACAATACTTTTTTATATTTTTAACTAAATTATTAATCAGCTAATATTACAATAAAGTTACGATTATGTTTTGAAAATATGAAAATATAATAACAAAAATATTTTAATAAATATATTTATTTACAATTTGTTTTTTTTTGAGATATAATTATTAAAAATACATTTTATTTTGGGAGGTGGATTATGGAAAATGAAAATAAAAATAAAAAACGTTTAAGTGTTATTTCAATTGTAGTTATAATAATAGTTTTAATAATTATAATAGCAATTTGTTTAAAACTTTTTGTATTTAATAATTCAAATAATAAATCATTATCATCTAATAGTTCTGAAATATCAAGCATAGAGGGAGATGAATATGTAGAGCTTGATGGAAATACAAAAATAAATACTAGTAGTTTTTTACAAGAAGAAAAATATTTAAATGATTTTACTTTTAGTAATTTTTATGTGTATTCTATAGATGGAATAACTAGAATGGAATTTGATGTATATAATGATTCAGATAGTAGACAAGTTCTAGACAATTTTAGATTTATAATATATGATGCAGATAATGAAGTCGGAAGTATTGTTTGTGATGGTGATGAATTTGCGTCAAAGCAAACAAAAAGATTAAGCGTTGTTATAAATTGTGATGTGGCAAACATGTTTGATGTTTCTGCTGAACAAATATATAACAAAGTGATATAGGAGATTATATATGGAAAAGACAAATAAAAAAAAGATTGTAATAGGAATTGGATTTGTAGTTTTAATTGGGATAATGGTTACAATAATAGTTTTATTAAATATGCCAGATAAAGAATATAAAGATATTTATTTAGATGAAATGAAGTTTACTAAAACGCTCGAAAATTTATCATCTATATATGTAGATAATGAGGTAGCAAGTGTTGATGAAAATAATAGAAAAATAAATATAAGTTCAATACTTTCTAATGAAAAATTTATATTAGATAATAAAGTTGGAATGTATGATTTCTCTATTGTATCTGATTTTGAAGATAGTATACTAACTTTTACAGTAAAAAATCATACTAAAGAAAAAATTGAGGGCTTTAAGTATAGATTACAATTTGTTAATAATGATGGGAGTATAGCAGGAACTATTGATTTAGATAGTAAAGAACTTCCTCCTTTATCCAAGTACAAAGTAACAGTAAATATTGATTCTGATGTAGCAGATACATATAATATCGTACCAGTTACTGATTTTCAAACTTATGGATATATAGGAGGTGAGTATCTTGAAATTAAATAAAATTGTTGCATGTCTTTTAGTAGTATGTTTAATAACCATGAATTTTTCTGGTGTTATTAATATAGCAAGTGTTATGGCAACAGAAATAACTTCACAGAAAGAGTTGAGTTTCTCAGTTCAAGAGAAAACCCTTTCACTTGGGAAAAGTCTAAGATACTCTCCACTCAAAAAGAAAATTAGTTCTAAAGCTGAAATGGTTTGGAGTAGTAGTAACCCAGAAGTTGCAGTAGTAGATGAAAAAGGAAGAGTAACTAGTGTTTCAAGGGGAACAACAACAATCACTGTAAGTGTAGATGGACTTACTGCAAGTTATAATTTAACTGTAATTCCAGGTAAGGTATCAATTTACTATGAAGAAGATAATGCACAAGTTAAAGGTACAATTGTAATGAGTAAAGATGAAGAAAAAACTTTTCAACTTCAAGATGAGGCACAATCAATTGTTGATTCTGAAGTAGAGTGGAAAAGTAGTAAAGAAAATATTTGTACTGTGGATGAATATGGTAAAGTTAAAACCTTAGAAAATGGGTCAGCCGTTATTACAGCAAGTTTAAAAGATAATCCAAAGGTAAAAGCTACGTTAAGAATTTCAGTTGCTACTCCTGTTGAAGAGATAATTGTAGATGAAGAAAATGTACTTACATATGTACAAGAAGATGTGACTATAGGTTATACTGTACTACCAGAATCTGCTGCTAATTCTAGAGTAAAATTTGAAATTGAAGATAAAGATATTGCTACTGTTAATACAAAGGGAGTTGTTAAAGGTAAATCAGATGGAAATACAGTAGTGAAAATAATTTCAGTATCTAATCCTGAAATAAGTACCGAGGTTAATGTTGAAGTAAGAGCTGAAAGAGAATATAAAGAAGTAAAAACTTCTGAAATTTCTTCATATACTACTCAAACAATAGTTCAAAATGATGGTTCATATAAAGTTGATAAAGATGGTATAATTTCTATTCTAAATGATTATGGCTCAACCGCTAAATTTACAAATAATAATAAAGATATAATTGAAATATCAAATGATGAAAATACAATAACAGTTAAAGGTTTAAAAGATGGAGCTGCTACTATCACTGTAGATTATGCTGGTATGCAAGATATAATAAAAATAACCTCAGGTAATTATATTGATAAGACAGTATTGAATAATACTGTAGAATCAGATGCGGGTAGTAATTATGATAAAGAAAAGTCTATTCAAAAAATTAAAGCTATTCAAGATCCTGATGATCCTGAAAAAGAAAAAGATTATGTTAAAGATTATCCATTAGAAGTTGGAGTTGGATATGAATTTACATTAAATATATCACCAGTTACAGCTTCAATAGATGATTTAAATTTAGAATTATCTAATACAGAGGATTTTATAATAGAAAATGGTACTATTACTGCTTTAAAACCAAATAAAACAACTGATTTAATAGCAAGTTCTAAGTCTAACCCAAAAGTTGAAACAAAAATAAAATTAAAATCAAGTATAGGAAATGTAAAAGCAATTTCATTTGCTAAAGAGTATGTTGGCGAAAATAAGCTTGATATAAATAAATATAAGTCTTATGAATTTAATCCAATATTTTTTATGGAGTCTGGAAAAATCTATGATCCAGTAGCAGATCCAACTATAGTAGAGGATGATGTATATAAAGCTTTAAAGAAAAATGTAAAAATATCATGTGAAGATGAAGATGTAGTTGATGTAAGTGGTAATAAAATTAAGCTAAAAAAAGGTGTTAATGGTACGGGTATTTTAAAAATGGAATATGATAAAACTAAGAATTCAAGAGGAACAGAAGAATCTGAAGATATTGTAGCTCAGACAAATTTTGAAGCCGTGGGAAAAGTAATAGAAACTATAAAAAAGATATCTTTTGTTCAAAAAGAATATGAAGTAGCACCAGGCGAAACAATTAGTTTTAATCCAATATTTACTTTAAGTGAAGGTACAAAATTAGATCCTACAGAAGAAGGTGTTGTAGAATCAGAAGAATATCAACAGTTTTTAGAACAAGTGGGACTAGTTAATGGTAAGATAAGTGGGGATTTTGTAGACGCTACATCGCTTTTAAATTATACATATTTAAGTAATGGAAATACTAATAATGTTATTACTACTGTATATGAAGGAAAATGTAAAATAAAAATGGTAGTTCATGCTGATAACAATATTTCAGCCGAAACAACTATAGAAATAAAAAGTCCATATGTTTTACAAAATCAAGAAGCTGGACTTAAGGTGTCAAAAGAAATAAAAGAGACAAGATATGTAAATACTGATTCATTAAAGATCGCATCTGATGCGGAGGGAAATTCTGAGTTTACTACTATTCCAAGAAGTACTGCTGTTTGGACATTTGAGAAATATACCAATGGATATGCTAGAATTGCATATAATGGAAATGAAAATTTATATGTAGAAGCTAAGTATTTAGCAGATACAAAAGAAAAAACAATAAAGAAAGAAAAGAAAACAACTACTTCAAGTAGTAGTTCAAACTCAAACTCATCAAATAGTAGTTCTAGTTCTTCAAGTAGCTCGAGTGGTTCAGGTAGTTCAGGTTCTTCAAGTGGTTATAATCCTGTAAAAACTATAAAAGCAAATAGATATGTGACAGGAAATAGTGTTAATTTAAGATCATCACCTGGAGGAAGTATTATAACTACTTTAAATAAAGGAACGAAAGTTTATGCTGAAAGTAAAGATGCAAATGGTTGGACTAAAATAAGTATAGATAGTACAAATACAAATGGTTATATGAGTGATAAATATTTATCAGAAAAATCACCAAATACAGGTACAAAAATGACTGCTAGAGATATATTAGAAAAGAAGAAGGATAATAGTTCTTCAAAGAATACAGAATATAGATACATAAGTAACTCTTATGTTTCTATACATAAAAGTATTTTAGCTAATTCTGGAGGTAGTAAACCTGTAGAAAAAGGAACAAAAGTAGAGCTTGTATCTATAGGAAATCCTAATAATAATTATGCACAAATTAAATATAATGGGGAAATTTATTATGTATTAAGGCGTAATTTAAGTATAAATAAACCATAAAAATTGATATAGATTATTTCTTTTAAATGTAATGTTTACATAAACTATTTACAAAATAAAATTACTATGATATAATATGTATATCATAGTAATTTTTTTTTTATATTAAACATAAGAATAGTAGTATAAGGTTCGAAGGAGGAAAATTTTTATGGAGAACTATAACGATAATAATATAGTTGAACTTGGTGGTAAAGTAGTAACCGAATTAGAATTTAGTCATGAAATATATGAAGAGAAATTTTATAGATTTTATGTTGAAACTAAAAGAATGAGTGATTATACTGATAAACTTCCTATTATAATATCTGAAAGGTTAGTAAATATTGGTGATATTAAGATCGGAGAAATTGTGCATGTTGAGGGTCAGTTTAGATCATATAATCAAATAATTGAAGGAAAAAGTAAATTAGTACTGTCTATATTTGCAAAAGATATAGAATTAGTTCAGGATGAAAGCATACTAACTCTTAACGATGCAACTTTTATTGGGTTTATATGTAAAAAACCAATATATAGAAAAACTCCACTAGGAAGAGAAATTGCGGATGTTTTATTAGCAGTTAATAGAACATATAAAAAGTCTGACTATATACCATGTATATTATGGGGAAGAAATGCCAAGTTTTGTGAAAAAGTTGAAGTTGGAACAAGATTGAAATTAAATGGAAGAATTCAATCAAGAAATTATGAGAAAAAGTTAGAAGATGGAACGGTAATACCTAAAGTAGCTTATGAAGTCTCTATTGCTAAACTTTCTGTTGATAGAGCTGATGAAAGTGATTTAAAAAGTGAGAATGTATAGAATATATTTAAAGTTATTGAGTTTAAGTAATTAATTCAATAGCTTTTTTGTTATTATAAAGTAATATTATTTTAAATTAAGAGATAATGGATCTATTGCATTTCCATCATTATTATATATTGTAAAATGAAGATGCGGTCCTGTTGTTAATCCATTTAAAATACCATTTGATAGATATTTTGGTCCTACAATTGCTATTTGCTCTCCTTGATTTACTTCTTGTCCAACTTTTACAATATAATTTTCTTCTAAGTGAGCATATAAAGCAGTATTTCCATCAATATTTTGTACTATAACGGAGTTTCCATATCCTTTTATAAAAGAACAATATTTTACTATTCCTGTTTGTGTTGAGTATACTGGAGTACCTTGAGGTACGGGAAAATCAATTCCGTTATGAAAACTTCTACTTCCAAATATATTTCTGTATCCAAAATAAGATGAAATGTTATGTTCATATGTAGGGTAAATGTACCCAATATTAGTAGATTTATTTGGATTTTGAAATAAAATTGTAAAAATTATTAATAATATAATAGGTAATATTTTTTTGCTCATACTATTATTATATATAAACCAGTTAAAAAGTAAAGAAAATTTCATATATAAAAAATGACAAAAGCTTAGAATTTATACATACATATAGTAATATTACAAAAATATTACATTTTAATCAAATATATAAAAAATCTAAAAAAACTATTGATTTTTTGTTATTTATTGATATAATAAAAAAGTAATATATAACTTAAGGAGGAAAAAATATGAAAAAATCTAAAAAAATTATATTAAGATTAATACCTGTGTTATTGTTATGTTTAACAATAGTTTCTGCTACTTGCGGAACAGCTGTTTTTGCTGGTGATGGAGTTCTTATTGAGTATCCAGAGGCAGGAGATGAAATAACAAATGTTACTAGTTTAGCAAAAAATATATGGAGTACTGTTACCGTTGTAGCACAAATAATAGCTTTTGTAGCAATTATATTTGCAGGTATAAGATATATGTTTGCCTCAGCAGATGCAAAAGCTGATATAAAGAAACAAACTGTAATTTTAGTTGTAGGTGCTATATTTGTATTTGGTGCATCAACTGTTGTTCAATTATTAATGGATATATTTAATGAAGCTGCAGATATAAATATATAATTTTTAATATGGAGAATATAATGAGTAATTCAAAAAAAGTAACTTTAAAGAGTTTAATTATATTTTTATTAGTTAGTCTAATGTTTATACCAATGGTATATGCTGATGATGAACCATTGTCCAGTCAAATTGATGACACTGGTGAGTATGAAGTTGATAAAATACATGAGATTTCCTCTAGTGTATGGACAACTGCAAAAACTATTGTCCAAGTGGTTGCATTTTGTGGTATTATTTTTACAGGTATAAGCTATATGTTAGCGAGTTCTTCTGATAAGGCTGATATAAAAAAAAGTATGGGCTATGTTTTTTTAGGTCTGGTATTGGTTTTTGGAACAGCAACTTTTGTAGATTTGATATATAAAATTGCAGATGAAATTTTGTAAAGGGTGTAGAAAATGAAGAGATATGTATTATTATCGATAGTTATATTGATTTTTATAAGTATATTTATAAGTTTTCAAACTTTTGTTTTTGCGGATAGGAAACCACTTGGTAGTGGTTTTGAAATTGATAATATCGCACAAGATGCTGACAATGCCGATCCACTTTTTACAAAACAATTTAATAGAATTTGGAATACTTTTATATATGTAGCTAGAGTAGCAGCTTTTATTGGGATTTTTATAATTGGTTTGACATATATTTTTGCAAATGCTGACAAAAAAGCAGATATAAAGAAAAGTTTACTTCCTATGCTTATTGGTATAGTTATTTTCTTTGGAGCTACTTTTGTAATAGATTTTGTAAAAAGAGTATTTTTTGAAATAGTATAATATTACATATTTGTTATTTTTTTGTTTCATTAATATTGCAAAGAAAGAAAGTCTACGTTTTTTTTGTTAAAAGCGTAGACTTTTTTGTGTGTTATTGATATAATATAAAAAATAGTATGGAGGAATGGTTGTGATAAAAAATAAGAGGAGTTATATATTTCTATTTAGTTTAATTTTTGTTTTTTTTCTTAGCAAATCATTTGTGTATGCGGGTTTTTGGACAGATGCCAATAGTTGGTATTCTGGGGATGGATATGACAATACAATTGGTCCTGGTAATGTTGAAAATGTGGAAACTGTTGCATCTGGAGCTTCTGAGGTTATTAAAACACTTTCTGATATGGTTAACGTTATTGGAACCACTGTCATTGTTACTGTAACAATTTTTTTAGGAATAAAGTATATGTTTGGTTCTTTTGAAGCAAAAGGTGATGTAAAAGAAAGTTTAATGAATTTGTTAGTGGCTTGTATTTTCTTTTTTGGCTGGACATCTATTTGGAATTTGTTATTTCAAGATGGATATTTAGTATTAAATCCAAGTAATGCAACAAGTTATGAAACTGTAGTAGCAAAAGTTTTTAATACTTTAACTAATGTTGCTAATTTTTTAGCAATAGGAGCTGTTTTATATATTGGATTAAGATATATATTTACTGGTGCAAAAGGTAAAGCTGATTTAAAAGCAAAATCAGGACAATTTATATTAGGGATTATTATGTCATTTTGCGCGGTAGGTTTTTTAAATCTTATTTCGACAATTGTGACACAGGTCTTTAGTAAGTAAAAAAGGAGGATATGATATATGGGTAAAACATACTATGTTCCACGTAGTGTAAAAGGAGAGACAAGACTTCTATATATTTTTTCTATAAAATCATTTGTTACTACAGTTGCTATCGGTTTAGTTGGTGCAGGAATTTGGTATTTGGGCTCTTTATTTGGTTTAGGACTTGTACCTGGAATAATAATTACAGTGATTTTTGGAGCTATTGGTTTTGGATTTGGAACTTTAAAAATACCAGATATTCCTGCTATGGGAAAGTTTAGAAAAGCTGGCGGAGAGAACTTAAGCGATATTTCATTTAGATTTTTGACTTTTGGTAGAAAGAAAAAAATATATGTATATAATTTAAACAGAGGAGGAAAATAAAATGGATTTAACTGCTTTAATATTTCCTGCTATATTGTTAGGAATATTATTACTTGCTGGAGGAATTTTTTTGATAGTAATAAATAAACAAAAGAGGAATGCTAGTATAGATGTGAAAAATCAAAATGATAGAAATATGTCAAATTCTAAAAAAAGTACAAAAGGTAATGTAAAGAGTAATACGAAAGAAACTCCTAAAGAAGATATTTTTAAATTTATGGAGTTTGATAGAATTTTAGATAATATGATTGTTCAAAGTGATGGTACAAAGTTTACTATGGCTATAAAATGTAAAGGCATTAATTATGACCTTATGTCTGATGTTGAACAAATATCTGTTGAAGAAGGATTTATTACTTTTTTAAATACATTAAGATATCCAATCCAATTATATGTTCAAGCTCAAAATATAGATTTAAAGTCTGCAATTAGTACTTATAAAGCAAATGCTAGTAGTATAAGAGAAGAATATGAAGAAGCGAATAAGAAATATAATAATTTAATTGAACAATTTGATGCCAATGAAGAGGATATAAGAGTAGCTGAAGAAAGAAGAGAAAGAGTACTAAATGTATATGAATATGCTGAAGATATTATTAATTATGTTGAGAGGTTGAGCTTAAATAAAAACTTATTACAAAGAAATTTTTACGTTTTAGTTTCTTATTATACTACTGAAATTACTTCTGCGGAAAGTTTTACTAAAGAAGAATTGGTTAATATATGTTATAACGAATTATTAACTAGAGCTCAAACTATTATAAGTGCTCTTTCGGCTTGTTCTGTTTCTGGTGAAGTATTGTCTTCTAACGAGCTGGCAGATTTACTGTATACAGCGTATAATAGAGATGATAAAGGTTTCTTAAGTGTAAGAGAAGCTATACAATCTGGATTTTATAGATTATATTCTACTTCAGAAGATGTGTTTATGAAAAAACAAGAAAAACTCCAAGAACAAATAAATATTGAGGCTCAATATAGAGCTTTAGATGCTATGAAAAAAGCTATTAAGGAGGGAACATATATTTCTCCAGAAGTTGAGCAGTTGGATATAGTGGATAGAATAAGTAAACAAGCAGCTGAAATTGTTAAAAACGAAAATTTACCGGATGATGTTAAGAAAAAAGCAAATACAATATTGGTTGAAGAATATAAAGAAGATAAAAAAAGAATTCTAGAGAGTGTAGATTCTGTTGATGAAACTACAAAGAATTCACAAGATATTTCTAAAGATAATAAGGATGGATCGTTAGAAGAAGATAAGAATGATAAATCATCTATTGAAAATAAACTAAATAATAATTCAGATATTATTTCTTCTGATGTTTTAGATGATAGATTAGGCTTTGATACAGAAAATAATATAAATTCAAATGTTAATAATGAACCAGAAAAGAAGGAGAGTACAGATTCATCTGAAGACGATTTGATTATTTAAAATATATGAGAGGTATGATAAAATGGGAAAGAAAAAGAATAAAAAAAATGTGAATCAAGAAGTAAGAGAGGAATTGATTACTTCTAATGATTTAGTTGAAAGTTCATTAGAGGTTAATAAATCAACTTTAAAGGATCTGTTAGCACCTTCTGGGATTGATGCTACTCACTATGATTATTTAGAGATATTTTCAAAAGTGTCAAGATTTGCAAGAACTTTTTATTTAACTACAATTCCTAGACAAGCTACATTTCCATATTTTTTATCTGGAATATATGAGTTTGGAGATGTTAATACTTCTGTATTTATTACACCTATTTCAGAAACTAAATCACAAAATGAGCTTAATAAACAAATAGTTGAGTTACAATCTGAAAGATATGTTGCTCATGATAGAGGAGACATAAATAGAGAATCAGTACTAGCTACTAAGCAAGCAGAAGCGGAAAGTTTGAGAGATCAAATTGCTGCAGGATATAATAAATTATTTGACGCTACGATTATATGTACATTGTTTGCGTATACAAAAGATGAATTAGATAAAATGTCTGAACTTATAGCTATGGAAGCATCAAAAAATTTACTTGGATTAAAGACTGCATGGGCTTTACAGGAAGAAGGCTTTAAATCTAATTTACCTCTTAATACTAATAAAATCTCTAGGAAACATACATTTGATAGAGGTTCTATGGCTACTGTATTTCCTTTTGTTAATGCGGATGCAGGGCATGAAACAGGTGTGCCTATAGGTATAAATAAACAAACAGGCTTGCCAGTTATATTTGATAATTTTAATAATTCTTTAACAAATTATAATATGATTATATTTGGTAAATCTGGTGCTGGTAAATCTGTTACAATAAAAACTATTATGGCAAGATCTGCTATTTTGATGGGAGTTGAAAACCTAGTTCTTGATGCCGAAGGTGAATATGTCGTAGTTGCAGAAGCTTTAAGAGGAATTAATGTTAATATAAGTCCAAATAGTAATACAATAATAAATATATTTGATATAGAAACAGAAATTGAAAAAGATGAAATTACAGGTAGAGATAGATATGTATTAAATGTAGAAAATAAAGTTGAAGATGTTACTCAAGCGTTACTTACAATGGCTAGAGGTGCAACGAAATCAGAAGAAGTTAACGAACTTACAAAACAGATAATTGCAGAAATTGCTGCTGAAGAATACTCTGCAAGAGGAATAACTAATGATCCTAATTCATTATATGAAGACTCTTTTGGAAGTATAGGAGATAATGTTGGAACTGATTTTAATGTAACAAAGAAGAAAAAAGAAATGCCAACAATTGGGTCATGGTATGATAGATTAGAAAAAAAAGCACAAACAAATGATAATGAAACTTACAAATTTCACTATGATTATTTAATGAAAGTTATGAGACAATATGTAAGAAAATTTGATGGTCAAATGGCATATTTTGATGGACAATCTACATTTGAATTACAAGATGGTTCTTTATTTATTAATATAAATATTTCACAACTTGAGGAGAGATTTGCAAGACCTCTTGCACAACAAATATTACTTTCTTGGATTTGGGAAAAATATGTAAAGAAAAATAGTGAAGATAAATCTAGAGCTAGAAGTAAACGTGTTCTTGTTGATGAAGCATGGATGTTACTTGCTTATCCAGAGGCTGTTGATTTCTTGAATACAATGGCTAGACGTGCTAGAAAAAGAAATGTTTCACTTACTGTTGTATCACAAAAATTCCAAGATTTCTACGAGAATAAGTCAGTACAGGCAGTTTTAACTTCTGCAGAAACAAAATTATTTTTGGCTCAGGATAAATCAGAAATAGAATACTTGCAAGAAGTATTTAAACTAAGTGAAGGAGAGGCGAATTTCCTTATAACTTGTACACGTGGTGAAGGATTAATAAAAATAGGTTATTCATCTGCTGTTATTGCCATTAGACCTACCCAAAGAGAATTTGAATTTGTTGAAACAAACTTAAGTAAAATGATAGAAATGAGAAACAGAAGAAATTCAGGAGATTAAATACATTTATAGAAAAGGTGAATTTTAATGAATAAAAGGTTATTTAAAAATTGTATGATGATATTTTTTATATTTTTGTTAGTATTTTCAGTAACATCATCTACATTATATGCGGCAGTAAACTCTGATTATACTCCTAGTACTACTGTTGAAGAGAATGCACTTAATGAAAAAGCCAAAGAATCAGTAGTTTTAGATGCTTTTGGAAGTTTTATTTATGCTGTTGCTTCATTTGTTGAAAGTATAGTTGGAAATTTGTTTCAATATATATCTGGAGATAGTGTTTTTCCATGGGCAGATAGAATTTTATTTAATGCAATACCTATTTTAGATGTTAATTTTTTCAATGCAAGTAATGGTTCTTTGTTTAAAACTGCAGATTCAGGAAACTATACTGATTTTGCTAATATAATTAGAAATACTTATTTTACAATTTTAACGATTGCTACAGGCTTTTTAACAATAATCGTAGGAGTAGCGGCTACAAGGTTGGCGCTAAGTTCTATTGCAAGTGAAAAAGCTAAATATAAAGAAGCTTTGACAAAATGGTTGTTTTCTATTGTTTTATTGTTTTTAATACATAATTTAATGTCGTTTGTTTTATGGGCTAATGAAAAAATGGTAGAAGTAGCAAGTAGTATGGTAAATACAGCCTTAAATGATGAAAAAGTACAAAAAGCTTTTGAAAGTATGAGTTGGAATGGTAATGCACAAGATAGAGTAGATAATTTTATAACGCAACAAGAACAGTTTACTGCAGGTGATTTAGTGCCTAATCCACTTTTTACTTTAGTAACTGGTGGTGCTGGGATATTTTTAGATCCTGTCATAGACGCCCTTGCATCTAAATTTAATGGTACAGAGGAAGCTAAAGCTTATCTTGAATCTGGTCAAGAAAATGTAGCTGAAGTTGCATCAGAATTGATGGAAGCAACAAATGATTATGTTGAATATAGGATACCAATGGCTTTAACTAAAACTAGTTTTTGGCAAAATTTTGATGGTATGTTTGAAACATTGGAAAATGATGGGGAACAATCGATTAAAATTTTAGCGGCAGATGTTAAGCATATCTTAGAGGATGATTGTTCGGATGATAAAGCTTTTTTGGAAACATATGCACCAAGTAAATTAAATGATGATGCAACTATAGAAAAATACAGAAATGAGGAAATGAATTCAAGCTCTGAATTATTCTCTAAACTTACAGGCGATAATAAGAAGATTAAAACTCTAATAAGAAAAGAATATCAGTTTCATAAAATTATTGTAAGTTTACATGAAAAATATGTTGAAGGAAAAAAAATAAATTTAGGAAGAGCAGATATTTTGGCAAAAATGGCAGAATTCTTTAAAAAGTCTGCATGGACATATGAAACAGATGATGATACAGGAGAAGTTACTGGTTGGATACCTTCTGACGTGTCAGTAACAGGAGCTTTATTATATGCTATTTTTGTAACGCAATCTATAATGTATTTATTTTCATATACCAAAAGATTTTTCTATATTATTGTATTGGCTATAATGGCTCCTGCAATAGTTGTTTTAGACTTTTTAGGTAAATCTTTAAGTTAGAATAGAGGTGAAATAGTGAATAAAGATATATTTAGTACATGGTTAAGAGAATTTTGTACGTTAGTATTTATACAATCAATACAAGCTTTTGTATTTGCTATAATAATGGTTTTAATAATATATGTTATGACTAGTGGATCAGTAGTTGAGGCACAACAAAATGATTATATGTCTAGTACTGGATTTATGGCTATTATTGCTTTAGCCTCTATATCTAAAATGGAAGAATTAGTAAAAAAAATATTTGGTGTAAAGCCTTCTGTTACAGATCCTGGAATGCGTGGAGGTATGAAATCTCTTGCTACTACTCTAATGGCTGCTAATTTAGCTAAGGGTGTACTTGATAATGCTGGTAAGGTAGCTGGAGGTGTTGGAGGAGCATTCATGGCAAATAAAAAGATGAATATTGCTAGAACAGGTTTAGCTAAGAAACTTGCCGCTGCTGATCCTAATCAAAAAGGATCTACTGGTAAGTCAACAGATAGTGGTTCTGGTGATAGTGTTTCAGGTCAATATCTTGATAAAGCAAATAAAGCTAAAGATACAGGAAATATGGATGAGTATAAAAAGAATTTAGATTTGGCAGAAGCGGCACTAAAAGCAGAAAAAGCTTCTTCTGCAAATTCGGGTGGTAATAAAAAATCTGATTTAGCTAAGGCATATGAAGATTATGAAAATAAAATGCTTGAACTTAAGGAACAAAGAAGGAAATCAGTATTTAAAGCTCTTTCTGGTGGTGCCGAGACTATTGGAGCGGTTTTTGGAGGTGTTACTGGTGCTACTATTGGTGCTTCTATGGGAGAAGGTAGCGATATTATAAAAGGTGGTCTTACGGGTATAGGTATAGGAGATAAATTAGGTGCTCTTCCTATAAAAACTGTTGAAAAAGGAACTGATATTGCTAGCGGAGTTGATGGTATTTTAAAAGCCAGAAAGGATTTTGTAAAATCTGTAGAAAATATGAATTCTGATGTTAAAGGTGCTTTAAATAAAGATAAAAAAATTCGTATGAGTTATAGTAAGGCTAGAGCAGAACTTGATAAAAGAATGCAGGATTTTGATATTTCTGATATGTAGGTGAAATTCTTGGAGATTAAGAAATTTAATTTTAAAAAAATTATTAATGTAGAAGAGTTGTCAATAAAAGAAAAATTGATTTTAGCTACTACTTTACTTATTTTATCAGTAGTAGTAGCTAATTTTTTATATTCGTTAGATAAAAAAAATAATAGAATAGAAAGCAGTCTCTTAAATATAGATAATATGATATTAAATTCAATAGAAACTACTGAACGAGGTAAATTTTGGTCATTAAATAATATTGTAAATACATTTTTTTCGTCATATAATTTAGAATTAAATGCATATAAAGGAGATGTAGACTACAATAATATAAAATTTACCAGAGAAGATTATTATTACATTTTATCAAATAATTATAATATAAGTAAAAATGAATATATGGAAATCTCTAAACAAATCATAGAGAAATTTGTAACTAAAAGTATGTATGGAGAATATATTCCTAATAACATTTCAATAGATACAGTATATTTACTTGATGAAGCTACGTATGGGGAATCTATGTACTTGTGTCAAATAAAGGTTCCAAATGTAGAAGAAGAGTATGTTTATATTGGAATTAAGTTAAATGAACGTTCAACGACTTTTTCGATTTTTTATTTAGAATAGGTGTATATAATGAAAAAAAATAAAACAAAAAGTAAGATCTTATTTATACTTTGTTGTATTATCGGTATCGTTTTAATTGGAGTAGTTATTTATACAATAAGTATATGGAACTCAAAGAAAATTGAGGTGGTATCTGTAGATAAAAAAAGAACAAAAGAGACTATAAGTTCTTCTGGAATTAATAAATATTCTGTTTATATAGATTCTCAAACAAATAATGATGTAAATTTGTCTGTAAAGGATCAATATTTTGAAGATGTAGAAAGATTAACTAATATAAAAAATATTGATGAATTATATAGTAAAATGAATGCTAGTTTTTTAAATGAAAATAATTTAAATAGAGATAATTTTGAAGATTATTTAGTTCAAAATAAATTGGTTGGTGAACTTCCAGCTGTTGTATCTATGCAATATTCTCTTCAAGAAAACAATGTTTGTGTATATCGTATTACATATATAAATTATATGGAGAATGGAAAATGTTATAGATATATTAACTTTATTGAAACTAAGCCTTATGAATATACTGTTGATTTTAGTCAAGATGAAATACCAACAGTAGTTAATCATAATTATACAATAAATCAAAGTGGCTTGATATTTGAAATATCCGAATTATATAGGACAAGTACTGATATAGGTTATAAACTAAAAGTTACTAATAATAATGATTATACAGTGCAATTTAGCTTTAACAGTATTAATGATGTAGAGTTAAATATGCAAGATGGTGGAAGTACAAAACAAGCTACAACTATATTATCATCAACAAAATATGAAATTCCTAAAGGCTCATTTTTTGTAAAAAATTTATTTTTTCCTGTTAATATGCAGTATCATAATAAAATTTTAGGGTTAACTTTTTATAATGTGAAATTAGGAGATATTGAAAATAACTTGACTATACATTTTTAAAGGAGGTATTTATTTATGGAAGAAGAAAATAATGTGCCACAAGATGAAGAAGTAAAAAAGCCTAGTAATCCTTTAAAAAGAGCCAAAACGACTGGTAAAACTGTTGTAAATACTACGTTTAAATTTACAAGAGGAGCAATTAAATTTTTTACTAATCCAGCGATACCTTTGCCGATAAAAATAGGACTAATTATAATTTTAGTTATTGTTATTTTGGTAGTAGTAATTTTGGTTGCAAATGCAGATGAGAATACTAGTGCAGTAACTGACAATTTAAATTCATATATATTGTCTGAAGGTGTTGATGAAGAGGGCAAAAAGTTTTTTGAGGAATATGCTAGTTTGTTGGCGATGCCTTTAAAAGATATCAATGCTATATATGATAAATTTAAAAATAATGAAGATACAAGAACAGCTACTATTAGAAATTATGATTATATTTTAGGTACAAAGGAAGTAAAAGATGGAGGTGATGGTACATCTTCTAATGATTCTTCAGCTTCTAATGATATATCTAATATGGTTCAAAAAGCTATATCTATGGCAGAAAAAGGAGGTATAAAGTATTGTCAGCCTGATAGACAATTAGCTACTACATTAGAGGAATTAGAAGCTATGGAAAAAACAGATTGTAGCGGTTTCGTTTATTCTTTATTTAAGGTATATTTAAATATAGATGTTGGTGCATATACAAGTGAAATGATTAGTAGAGGTCAGAGTGGACATTCAGAAAATGGATGGACTGCAGAAATTCATAATTTGACTAGTATGGATGAATTACAACCCGGAGATATACTTTTAAGAAATACTCATGCGGCATTATATGTTGGTGATGGAAAACTAGTTGATAATGGTGGCCCAGGTGGTAGTGATTGTGCTTGTTCAACTGATTGGAGAGGACCAAAACATAAAGATGTAAATTTAAATAGTTATAATTATTATGTTAGATATACTAATCCTAACGCTACTAATAGTGATAGTGGAACTTTTGATCCTAATGGAAATGAAGCAGAAGGATATCAAAGTGGTTTTACAGATTCTAAAGGTAGAAATTATAAAATATATAAACAATATTTAGAACCATGGGCTTCTCATGATTATTGGTCAGGTAAAATGCAAAAATTTGGATGCGGTCCAACAACATTAGCTATTATTGCTAGTGGGTACGGTAAAAATAAAACTCCTGGAGAAGTGGCAGATTATATGAATTCAAATTATGGATATACTGGTGATCAACCTCTTAGTGGAACTTTAGCAAACTATCTAGGAATAAAAAATACAATATATAGAAGTAATTTTGAAGGTATTATAAAGAACAATTTAAGTGCTGGAAGGCCGGTTGTAGTTTCTGTTAAATCTACACCAGATACTAGATTTACAAAATCAAGTCATCTTATAGCTTTTTTAGAATTAAGAAATAATTCAGAAGTATTTATTGCTAATGTAGGTGCTAATGATAGTTATACTCAAAAATGTGGTTGGAATAATTTATCGGATATTATACCATATATTGGTTATGTTATTACGATTGATAGTGATAATTAAATTTAAAGGAGCACAATATGAAAATTGGAAAAAAAGAAGTTTCATTAATAAAAATTTTATTATTATTATTTTTTACTATGATAGTTATATTTTTTATTATTATCATTCTTAATAATAATAAAAAATATACTTCTGTTGAAGATTTTGACACGATAAAAGAAGTAGTTGAATATATGGGATCTGAATATATAAACGATTATAGGACTAATTCTAGTTATAAAAGAAAAGTTGAATTAAAATTTAAATATTTACCATATAATGAAGATAAAACAAGTAATGAAAACTACTATAATCAAATGATAGGATTTATAGCTGAAGTTATTGATTATTCTAATTTTATTTTACAAGATGATGAAAATGAAATAGAAGTGAGAGTTCAATGTGATGCTAATAGTAGAAGTATTGTAAATGTTAATATAAATAATATTGATAATTATTTTTCTGTTAATGACAATACTAATTCTATATCTTCTTATACTAAAGTTAATAATATTGACACTATAATTAATTCAGTTGAATTGATTAAATTAATTAATAATAATTGGGGATATAGTGAAGAATTATTTGGAACAAAAGATAGTTATTATAGTAATTATGATATTTTCTTTGATGAAGGAATAGAAACAAGAGTTATAAGGAATGAGATTTTGACTGATGAAAGCGAAATTGAGGAAAATAGAGTATTTAATATAGTTTTTACAAAAAAATATAAAAAAAGTGTTATAAATAATCTTTACACTAATTCTGATTTGACAGAAGTTATAAATATATTAGGTGAACCCCAATTTGGTAGTAAAGATAATGGATTAATTGGTTATAAATCAGATAAAATGTATATTTTTTTTACAGGAAGTCAAATCTCAGTATATAGACTGGATAGTCCTGATAAGACAACTTTTGCAAAAATTGTTACAAAGTTTATTGAGGAAAAGAATTCTAAAGACTTGATTTCAGATCTTGTTAATATATGGCCTGATTATGACAACAGTACAGATGATTCTGAAAAAGATTCTAGGTCATTGACTTATACATTATATGGGATAAAAGTACAGTTTAATATTACAAATGAACATGGTATTATATTGTATAATGATTTTTCAGGAAATGTTACAGAAGATGTTACTTTTGAGGAAATATTAAATAAAACTAAAGAAATTCCAAAATATGTATATGTAAAAAATACAAGTTTAGTATATGAAAATGAAATAATGAGAGCTTTTAGTTATACTGATACAAAATATATGAAGCAAACAAGTAAATTTGTAGCTGTTCCTACTTATTTATCTACAGATACAATTTCAATAAAATTTATGTCTTTAACCGATGAATATCCAAATTCAGAACTTGCAAATAATGTGTATACATATGAATGGGCTGATGATATACATTTTATATATAGTAGAAAAGGACAAGGTATATATTTATATAATGTGGTTACAAAAGAGGAAAAGACAATTATTGAAGGAACTGATAATTACGAAATAACAAATTATGAAAATAATACTTTAACATATGATGGTAAGACTATAAAAATAGACTTGTAGTACTAGGAGGCAGTAATAAATGAAGTTAAAAAACAAGTTACTATTAATTGTTTTTATATTGATAGGGATATACTTTATTAAGTTTAATCCTGTACAAGCTTTAACACAAGAGGAAGCTGGTCAGTATATAGCTGAATTTGCGATAAATTTTTGTGATAATTATGCTGATCAGACCATATATTCTTGGACAGATATACATCGTTTTAGAGCATATAATGACGTGAAAGCTTCTGGTGTTGTTGGAAGTGGTGGAAGATTAAATGGAACATCATTTACTGATAAGTATGCAATGGATTGTGTTGGTTGGGTTAGCTTTGCAATTCATCATGCCTTAGGAATTGACTCTAGTATAGTTGGTTCGGCAGATGGCTACAAGTTTTCTTTCTTTGTCGTACCGACTAGCTGTGTTGGTACAGATTTATCAGTAATGGAAAGAGTTTCTGGAGATATTAAACCAGGAGATATTTTGGTTAATTCACATCACGTTATGGTGTATGTTGGAAATAATACAATTGTAGATTCTGCTGGGGCTGGTCCTGGAGGAGCAATTTCAAAGAGAACTTTAGATCAATATGGGCAAGGTTATAGTGTAGCGTATAGAATAAAAGAAAGTGTTGCAAGTGGTATAAATGAGTCATCAGCAACTACTATATTTAATGGAAATGGTGGGCTTACAAATAGTTGGACAGATTCAGACACATCAACTTCAAATGCAAGTGAAAGATATCAAAATGGTAGAGTAGTAGATGTTAATGATAAATTACCATTATATAAGCATATATTACTTACTGAGAAATATAATTTTAATAGTATTAAGTGGAAAAAATATGGGCATGGTTATGAAGGCTCAGATATTGAAATGCAAGAAGATACAAATTTAGGTTTAAAATATCCAAAAGATGAATCTAATACATCATTAAGTGAGTTTATGAAATTTTCCATACCATATTTACAAACTTGGATGATACCTTTAGCAATGAATGCTGGAATAGAGGCACAAGGTAAAGATACTACAACAAATAGAAATCCATTGTTTCCGTATACAGTAATAAAACAAGCAATGTCAGATATTTTAGTTAATAAATATGATGTTACTACGTGTACCTTGGTTACTAAATATCCTGTTTATGATATTATAGATTATACTATTGAATATCAACCAAATTATGATGAAACTGGAAAATTGATTGGTTTAACTCAAGTTAATGAGTATGAAACTGTTGTAGAAAGTGGAGTGACAGGAGAAGAAGAATTTGTCAGTAAAAATATTGATATAGAGCCAAACTATTTTATAAAAGAAGCAAAAACATTTGACAAAAAATTGGTTACAGAAATAGAATATACTAAGTATAGTGATAGTGATGTTGAAAATAGAATTGAAGGTGGAGTAGGTTTTCAGGGAAGAACAGAGACTGATGGATCTGTCATTAATGAAACATTAAGTACTTCAAATGGTTCTAAAAACAATTATGTTACTCTTACTACAAGGAAAAAAGTTGGAGTATATAAAAACGTAACTAGAGTATGGAAAGATGAAATAGAGAAAGTAGGTACAGAATTCTCTTCATATACTATTGAAGATGTTAAAAATTATAAGCCTAAAAGTAGTACTACATCTTCAAGTGGGCAATCAGGAAGTTCTGGAGGAGCATATGAATGGGATACTGGAGGACTTCAAACTTATGATTATGCATCTTTACCTGGAGAGGAGATTGAATTTGAATTAACCTTTTATTGTGGAATTAATAATGCAATGGAAGGTGGAGTAAAAGGAACTCATGATAATACCTTAGTTTATGGTAATGTTGCAAGTAATTATTGGTCAGGTATGAGCAGTGAAGGTGGATGGCATAGTATTAATAATGGAAGAGATATAGGAACTAAAATATATTTAGAAGGTGTTGGATTATTTACAGTAGAAGACAGAGGTGGTTCTAATGAATTTAATCAGAATAATAGAATTGATATATTTGTAGAGCGAAAAGAGGGAGAATCAGATGCAGCATATGAGGCTAGGACTAACAGTTATGGACGTATAAAAATAAAAGGTAAAGTGCTACCAACAGAATATGATTCTCATCAGCATTCTAATCCTGATACTAATCAAACTATATCTTCTGCGACTTCGATTACTTCAAATGATTTAACAAATTCATCAAATAATATATCTAGTTTAGATAATTTTCTATTTATAGGAGATTCATTAACTGCAGGACTTTCTTCATCTGGTGGTATTTCAGGGGCAAATATAATAGGCGTAGTAAGTTCTTCTGCTTATCATTGGAACACTTATTTAGATGGTGGCGATCCAGGTTTAGATTTTTCAAACGTTAATTTACCTGATGCATCAAATGTTAGCGGTATATGTATAGAACTTGGAATTAATAGTTTAAATATACAAAGCGGCGGTAGTACTGATGGAGTGGTTTCTAGTTCTGTAAATAATATGAAAACTTTGTTAGAAAAGATATCTAGTAAATATCCAGATAAAACTATATATGTACAAAGAGTTTTTCCTATTGGAAATAATAGTTCTTATGATAAAGAAAAAACTAATTCAGTAATTAAAGAGTATAATGATCAAATAGAAGCATATTGTAGTGAAAAAGGGTATAAATATATAGATGCAACAGAAGGATATATAGATGACGATGGAACTTTACTTTCTAGTATGACAACAGATGGAGTTCATTTTAGTGATTATTCATTATGGGGTAATAATTTAAAGGATGTTATTTTAAATAATAAATCTACTGTATCACAAACTGATACCAGTTCAGAAAAATTTAATGTGCAAGATTTAAATTACTATAATTTTTTAGAAACAACAGATTATATTAATCTTATAGATATAATGAATTCGCATTCGGATAATTATTTGGAATATTTAAAGAAATCTGCTAGATATTCACCTCATGTTGGTTATACAAGAAGCTTCTTAACATTTTCATATTCTCAATTAAAAAGATTATTTAAACAGTATTTTGAAAATGGTAAAGTTCCATATATATATGGTGAATCA
This sequence comes from uncultured Clostridia bacterium, assembly GCA_944388575.1. GTDB lineage: Bacteria > Bacillota > Clostridia > TANB77 > CAG-465 > CAG-465. The sequence continues at coordinate 50,773 of CALXJF010000003.1, read as the reverse complement.
CTTGGATATGATACTTATACTGAAAGTAATGAGATAAAAGCAGGAAAAGTTAATCAGGTAAGCATAAATAATAATAGTGGGGCTATAAGTGGAAATATTGCTACTATTCCAGGTGCTGTTCAAGTGCCAGATGGATTGGGAAAAGTTCATACATGGACTATTTGGAATCATGTTAATGAGCAATATAATCCTGAATCTACATGGCCTGCTAGCAGTAATCAAGGAAAGTTAATTTTACATCTAACTAATAATAATGAACGTTCTTTGCATGGAGAGTTATCGGGTGATATAACAGCAAATTCGAAAAGAATGGTGTGCTATGGTGAATGGTTGGCCTCTGCTATGGTGTCAGAATTAGGTGGTACACAAGGAAATCCAGAAAAAAAATTACAGGTTGGTGATTTTGTATTTATTATTCAAGATAATGGAACTTTTTACCCAGTAATTTTAACTGATACAAAAGTTCAATTTAATGCAACATACTATGATCCTAATCCAGCAAACGAATGGGGACATGATAATGGACAGACTATGGTAGAATTCCAAGGATATACTAGTAGCTGGCGTGATGTACCTTCTACACCAGAGGAGTTTAATCATTATATAAAACAGGTTTATGTAGTGGGGAATGTGTATACTAATCCTGAGTATTTAAATGATATTGAAAAGGCAGCAAAAGATGTTGGACTTGATCCAGCAAATCTAATTAATCCTAAAACAATGTGATGTGTGGGTGATAATTTGAAGTTTTTAAATAAAAGTATAAATATTGTTATATCGTTAACTATTATATATGTATTATTAAATGTAATTATTTACTTTTTTGAACCATTATTTTATAATAATGGTTCAAAAGGTAAAAAAATAAATGAATATAAAAATTATGTATATATTGAAAATTCTTTAAGAGAATATCTTGAATATTATAGTACAAGTGATTATGAAGCTTTAAAAAAATGTACTGCTACTTTTAAAAGAAAAGATAAAGAGGTATATAATAATATTTTTCAAAAATATATTAAGGATAAAAATAATACTTTTTATATAAAAAATATTGAGAGTTGTTTTAATAATGTATATATTATTGAATATTATTATGGAACAGATTTTGTTAAAGATGATTTTGAGAATCTACAAACAAATAAAATTATAATAAAAATAAATGAGCTAAATAAATCTTTTAGAGTATATTACGATAGTCTATTAGATCAGGAATGGTGAATGTTTTAATGAATAATAGTATACTAATAAAAAAATTTTTTATAAAAATATTTATTTATATCATACTTTTAATAGTTGCTTATTTTGTATTATATTTTTTAGGAGCTAATAAGTATAATTCTATTAATTATGATAATTTAAATCAAAATGGTAAATTTGTTTCTATGCTATATATAGATAAATTTATGTATAATATTGAAAATAATAAGTTTGATACTGCATACTCGATGTTATCTGATGACTGTAAAATAAATATTTTTAATAGTGAATTGAATTATTTCCAAGATAAGATTAATTCATATAGGGTAGATAATAGATTTGAATATTCATATAATCTTAATAATATGTATTTGGCAAATACAGGTGAAAATGTATATGTTTATTTATTAAATATAGGAAACGAAGATTTGTATATGTATGTTTATGAATATTCACCTTTTGAATATAAACTTTATTTAGTTATAGATTAAGTGAGGATATTATGGAAGAAAATATAGAAAATCAAGATTTAAAAAATGAAAATAAACCAAAAAATATTAATAAAAAAAATACAAAGAGAAAAGAAAAAAAATACTCTCTTTCTCAACTTGAAAATATAAAAAAGGAACAACAAGTTATAGATATGTATGTAGAAGAAATTGATGAAAGTTTTAATATGATTGGTATAGTTGGAAATAATATTAAGGCTATTATGCCAAGAGATGAAGCTTCAAGTATTGTTGGTGAAGATGGACTTGTTGAAGAAAAACATATTATTAATAAAAAAGGAAAAGTTTTACATACGTGTATAAAAGAAATAGTTCAAAATGGAGATAATATTGAACTAATATTATCAAAAAAAATACTTGAACTTAAAGTAAGACGTTGGATGTATATGCATTTGAAACCTGGAATGAAATTGAAAGGTGTAGTAGTAAGTACCACAGAATACGCTGCTTTTGTAGATGTTGGTGGTGGTGTAACTGGTATTCTTAAGTTACAAGATATGACAGATTTAGTATTACAACATGCAAGCGATATGTTTAAGATAGGACAAAGAATTGAAGTTATTGTAAAAAAATATGACAGAGATACTGGAAGAATAGAACTATCATATAAAGAATTCCTAGGAACATTTGAAGAAAATGTAAAAAATCTAAAAGAAGGAGACATTGTAGAGGGTATTATACGTAATAGAATTAAAACTGGTGTATTTGTTGAATTAAAACCAAATTTAGTTGGTTTGGCTGAACATGTAAATGGAATTGAATATGGTCAAAAAGTTTTAGTGAGTATAAAAAGAATAAATATAGAAAAGAAAAAGATAAAACTTATAATAATAGGTTAAAATGGTACTCTTTATGAGAACCATTTTTTTTCTATGTAAAAAATGGTAATAAAGTAAAGTTTTATGTAATTTTTAGAAAATCTATTGCATAGGAAAAAAATGTGTAGTATAATAGTGTAAGGGGAAATGTTTATCCCTTATTTAAGTAATTATACTTAAAATATGTACATGTTAAATTTCAAAATTAAAATTTAAGGAGTGTTTTTTGTGGTAAGTGATAAAGAAGTAAAAACAGTTGTTTCACCTTTTGCTGTAAGAGAAAATGAGGTAAAGGTGTTTGATGGTAAAGAAGGATTTGCATCAATAAATCAAGTAGTATTTAAAATGGATATGGGATATATTAATGAGTATCATATTAAGGCTTTAGAAGTTGTTAATGAATTTGGATTTGTAACTTCTAGACAAGTTACTCAAGTACTTGATTTAAGAGGTAAACTAAATGATATTGAGGAAGATAAAAAGCAAAATAAAGTTGCAAAATGGCTAGAAGATTTAACAAAATCAAAAGTAATTGCTCGTTATTATTTTCAAAGTGAAGCTGGAAAAAGCTCATATAGAGCGTATGCAATGGATAAAATTGCTACATATATTTTAAAGCAAAGAAATATACCTACATCATGGCAACCAACAGATAATACTAAACCTGCATATGCTGTAAAAAGAAAACTTGCTGGAAATCAAGTTATTATAGCATATATGCAAAAAGTTGCTGCATTTGAATCAACTAACCCAAATATATTGTTATATTCTAAAAAATATAATGTTAAATTTAAGCCAACAGGTGGTATGGTGACTTTAAAAAATGGCGTTGATGAAGTAAACTTTGTTTTTGAAGTGGTTAGGAGAAACGAAGATTGGCAAAATATGTTTGCTGAAAAAGTTCAACTATATTCAGATTTTTATGAGAATTTTGCAAGAAATGATGCAGGCTTTTATGATAAACCACAATTAGTTTTTGTAGGAGAGGATATTCAACATATCGCAGAAATGTTTAGAATTATAAAAAAAGTAAGTTCAACTTTAAATGATTCAGAAATGTATTTTACAACCGAATTAAAGCAGCTTGAAAATACTTTAGAAAATACAATTAGTGTTTTTGAACTTGACAATGAAAGTAAAAAATATAAGGTGGTTACTAAAACTTTAGATATATTAAAACCAGGTGAAAGTAAATCAGATAATAAACTAAATGTTGATATGAAGTTTAATTCAAATATGATAATAGAATAAACAATAAAGGTCGTGTAATATTTTTATTACACGGCCTTTATATGGTAAAAAAAGTAAAAATTTTGTCTAAATTATTGAAATACGAGATATATTGAGGTAAAATATAGTTGTATACAATAAGGGAGGTATTTTGTATGATAAAAATAGGAATAAATGGATTTGGGAGAATAGGAAGACTTGTGATGAGAGCATCACTAGAAAGAGACAATATAGAAGTAGTTGCAATCAATGATCCTTTCATTGATTTAGATTACATGAAATATATGCTTACTTATGATACAATTCATGGAAAATTTAATGCAGATATACAAGTTAATGGAAATAATTTAGTTATTAATGGAAAGGAAATTAAAGTATATAACTTTAAAGATCCAAATGAGATCCCATGGAAAGAAGCTTCAGCTGAGTATGTTGTTGAATCTTCAGGAGTATTTACAACAACAGAAAAAGCATCTGCACATTTAACTGGTGGAGCTAAGAAGGTTGTAATCTCTGCACCATCTAAAGATGCAAAAATGTTTGTAATGGGTGTAAATCAAGATGAATATACTAAAGATATGACTATTGTATCTAATGCATCTTGTACAACGAATTGTTTAGCACCACTTGCTAAGGTTATAAACGATAATTTTGGAATTGAAGAAGGATTAATGACAACTGTTCATGCGACAACAGCAACACAAAAAACTGTTGATGGACCATCGAATAAAGATTGGAGAGGAGGAAGAGCAGCAGCAGGTAATATTATTCCATCATCTACTGGAGCAGCAAAAGCTGTTGGAAAAGTAATTCCTGAACTTGATGGAAAACTTACTGGAATGTCTTTTAGAGTCCCGACTCTTGATGTATCTGTAGTGGATTTAACTTGTAGATTAAGAAAAGGAGCTACTTATGATGAAATAGTTGCAGCTGTAAAAAAAGCATGTGATAATGAATTAAGAGGAATTATGTCTTGGACTGATGAGGCTTTAGTTTCTTCTGACTTTATACATGATCCACATACTTCTATATTTGATGTAAAAGCTGGTATTGCTTTAAATGATAACTTTGTAAAATTAGTATCTTGGTATGATAATGAATGGGGTTATTCAAATAAAGTAGTTGATTTAATAGAGCATATGTATGATGTAGATAATAAATAATAAGAGGATAAGGCTGGCTTTAAAAACCAGCCTGTATTTATATATATAATAATTGGAGGTAAAGTATATGTTAAATAAAAAAAGTGTTGAAGATATAGATGTAAGTCATAAAAAGGTATTAGTAAGATGTGATTTTAATGTGCCACTTGATAAAAATACAGGTGAAATAACAAGTGATAAAAGAATAGTAGAATCTCTAAAGACTATTAAATATTTAATAGAACATAATGCTAAGGTAATACTTTGTTCTCATATTGGAAAAACTGGTCAAAATAAATCTTTAGAAAAAGTAAGTGTTAGATTATCAGAGCTTTTAGGAAATCAAGTAATTTTTATTAAGGAAATTTTTTCAGATGAGGCTAAAAAGGTGATTGAAAGTATTAATGATGGTGAGGTTGTATTATTAGAAAATACAAGAATGTTTGAGGAAGAAGAAAAAAATGATGAAGAATTTGCTAAAAAATTAGCTTCATTTGCTGAAATATTTGTTAATGATGCTTTTGGTTCTGCTCATAGAGCTCATGCATCTACTGAAGGCGTAACTCATTTTTTACCATCTGTCTGTGGCTTTTTAATAAAAAAGGAGATTGATGCTTTAGATGGCGGGATTAATAATCCTAAAAGACCACTTGTTGCAATTGTTGGAGGCTCTAAAGTATCTAGTAAAATAGATGTATTAAATAGTTTACTTGATAAAGTAGATACTTTACTTATAGGTGGTGCTATGACATATACATTTATAAAAGCACAAGGAGGTAGAATAGGAAATTCTTTATGTGAAGATGATAAATTACAAGTGGCAGCAGACATTTTAAATAAAGGATTAGAAAAAGAAGTTAGAATCTTACTTCCTGTTGATAATGTGGTTGCAAAAGAAATGAGTGAAAATGCCGACACTATAATTACAAATATTAATGAAGTACCAGATGGATATATGGGGCTTGATATTGGACCTAAGACCATAGAGTTATATAAGCAAGAGATAGAGGTTGCAAATACAGTAGTTTGGAATGGACCAGTTGGAGTTTTTGAGGTTAATAAGTTCGCTAAAGGAACTGAAGAAATAGCTAGAGCTATGTCTAATTCAAAAGCTGTCACTATTATAGGCGGAGGAGATAGTGCAGCTGCTGTAGAAAAATTTGGACTCGAAGAAAAAATGTCACATGTATCTACTGGAGGAGGAGCTTCACTTGAATTTATGGAAGGTAAAAAACTACCAGGTATAGAAGCACTACTAGATAAATAATAGGAAGGTATATTATGGAAAAAAATGTTATAAATGAAAATAAAAAAAATAGTATAAGTAAAAAAAATGGTGAAAAAAGTAATGGTAAAATAGTTATAAAGAATCCTAAAAGATTAATTATTTCAGTTGCTATAATTCTAATGATAATTATAATCTTAATTATATTTATAGTTTCAACTAGAAAAGTAGATATATCAAAGGTAGATGATTATTCTGGTTTGAATTCTAAAAAATATTCTTCAGAATTGTTGGATAAGTATCAAACTAATGAAAGCAAAGAAAAATTCTTAGAAGATTATGATTATATACAAGGGGCTGTAGGATTATATATAATGAATAATTCTACGACTGATAATACTTCATTTTCTCAATTGATAACCAATTTAAAAGAAATATTAAAAAAAGATGATTGGACTGAACTTGATATTGATAAGCCGACATTTTGGAATGGAACTTTTGATGTAACAGATGAAGGTATTGTTACATTTAAGTTTGGAATTAAAGATATAGAACCATCATGGACTAAGGATGATGAGTTAAATAATAAAATAATTTTTAATAGTTAATAGGCTATATGTAATATTATAATCTAAATACTCTTAGAGTGAATTAAAGTGTATATAAAAAGTATATTAGTAGTAGATAAATTCTAAATTAGTATAAAATCTAATCTTATCAAAAAACAAAAAAACATTAGAGCGTACTCGAAAATATTTGACAATAGAAAAATAAAATGATAGAATAGATATAGATAACAGGAAGGAAAGAAAGATTATGATAAAACGTGAAATGTACCTAAAGAAAATAAGAAATTTATATGATAGTGAGCTTATAAAAATAATAGTTGGTGTTAGACGTTCTGGTAAATCTGTATTGATGATGCAAATAATTGAAGAGTTAAAAGAAAACGGTGTTAACGAAGATCATATTATATACATTAATTTTGAAGATTATGATTATACTGATTATACCAATCCGAAAGAATTTAATAAGTATATAAAGGATAAAATAAGAGATAAAAAAAAGTATTATTTACTTTTTGATGAAATACAAAATGTTCAAGATTTTGAAAAAGTAATAAATTCATTTAGAGCTACAATGAATGTTAGTATATTTATAACAGGCTCAAATAGTAAAGTTTTTTCTGGTGAGTTGTCAACACATTTAGCTGGTAGATATGTTAGTATAAAAATAATGCCATTTACTTTTTCAGAATATTTAGAACTTCAAAATAGTCAAAAGATAAGTAAAAATAAAGATGAAGCTTTTTTGGATTATGTAGAGTGGGGAGGAATGCCGCAAATATATAATACTACAAGCGTTCAAGAAAGAAAAATGTATTTAAGAGATTTATATAATACAGTAATTTTAAAAGATATAGTTGAAAGAAATAGCATTAAAGATGTAAATGTTTTGAATAGAGTAATTCAATTTATGATGGAGAATATTGGTGGTACAATATCTGCAAACTCAATTACCAAGTTTTTAAAGAATGACAATGTTACCACAAGTGTAGATACTATTTTAAATTATATTGAATATATAAATAATTCAATGATTGTAAGTAAAGCTAATAGATATAATATAAGAGGAAAGACAGTAATGACATTACTTGAAAAATATTATTTAGTAGATTTGGGATTGTTGCAATTAAAGAGTACGCCAATTGAAAAGAAGGTAGGAGGAAGACTTGAGAATATAGTATATAATGAATTAATTGCTAGAGGATATGACGTTTATATAGGAAAAACAGAAAAAGGGGAAGTTGATTTTGTTGTAGATAATTTTGGTGATAGATTTTATATACAAGTAGCAGATTATTTATCTAGTGATGAAGTAATAGACAGAGAATTTGGAGCATATAAATATGTAGCTGATAATTTTCCTAAGTATGTTATTACAATGGATAAGATAAATTATAGTAAAGATGGAATTATTCATAAAAATATAATCGAGTGGTTATTAGAAAAATAACAAATTAAATAAGTAATATAAGTATTATTAAAAAGGGTGGAATGATTTATGAGAAAAAAAATAATAGCAGGAAATTGGAAAATGAATTACACAATAACAGAGGCAGACAATTTTGTTAATGAAATTAAAGATAGAATTAATACAGATGAAGTTGATGTAGTTATATGTCCAAATAACATTTGTTTAGAAAGAGTATCTGATATAATAGAAGGTACAAATATAAAACTTGGGGCACAAAATGTACATTATGAAGAAAAAGGAGCTTTTACTGGAGAAACTAGTGCAAATATGTTACTTTCCGTTGATGCTAAGTATTGTATTATTGGTCATAGTGAAAGAAGACAATATTTTTGTGAGACTGATGAAATTGTTAATAAGAAAGCAAAAAAATTACTTGAAAAAAATATTAAGCCAATTATTTGTGTAGGTGAGACTTTAGAACAAAGAGAAAAAGGCGAACTTTATGAATTTATATCAACTCAAGTAAAAAATGCACTAAAAGATATATCTGAAGATGATGTAAAAAATAATATTGTTATTGCATATGAGCCTATATGGGCTATAGGAACAGGTGTTACTGCAACTTCTATGCAGGCTCAAGAAATGTGTAAATATATAAGAGAAGAGATTAGAAAATTGTATAACAATGCAGTAGCAGAAAATATAAGAATTCAATATGGTGGAAGTGTAAAACCATCTAATGCAAATGAAATATTAAATATGGAAGATATAGATGGAGCTTTAGTTGGTGGAGCTTCTTTGACAGATGACTTTGTAGCTATTGTAAATTATTAAAAAAGGTGTTATAATGAAAATACTGATAATCAGTAGAAAGAGATGGTAAACAGTATGAAGAATAAACAATACGTACTAATGATATTAGATGGAGTAGGATTAAATGATGAAGAAAAGGGAAATGCTTTTAGACAAGCTAATACTCCTAATATTGATAAATATGTTGAAAAATATCCAAATACATATATAAAAACTAGTGGTATGGCTGTTGGACTTCCTGAAGGTCAAATGGGAAATTCTGAAGTAGGGCATACCAATATAGGCGCTGGTAGAATTGTTTATCAGGAATTAACTAGAATAACAAAAGAAATACATGATGGAAAATTTTATGAAAATAGTGTTTTTAAAGAGGCAGTTAAACATGTAAAAAATAATAATAGTAGTTTACATTTAGTTGGCTTAGTATCTGATGGTGGTGTACATAGTCATATAGAGCATTTATATGCATTGCTTGAACTTGCTAAAAGAAATAATATACAAAATGTGTATGTACATGCAATTCTTGATGGTAGAGATACTTCTCCTACATCAGCTATAGATTATTTAAAGTCTTTAGAAAATAAAATGAAAGAAATTGGAGTAGGAAAGATAGCAACTTTATCTGGTAGATATTATGCAATGGATAGAGATAATAGATGGGAAAGAATAAAACTTGCATATGATGCTATTGTAAATGGAAAAGGAAATACATTTAAAACTGTACAAAAAGCAGTTGAAACATCATATGAAGCTCAAGAATTTGATGAATTTGTTAAGCCTATTGTAATTATCGATGATGAACAAAATCCAATATCAACTATAAGCGATAATGATAGTGTAGTATATTTTAATTTTAGACCTGATAGAGCAAGGGAATTAACTAAAGCGATAACAATCAAGGAGTTTAAGGAGTTTGATGCCAAAAAATTAAATAATTTATTTTTTGTTACAATGACTCAATATGATGACTCTTTAGAAAATGTTGAAATTGCATATAAACCACAAATTTTAGTAAATACATTTGGTGAATATATATCAAATTTAGGATATACTCAATTAAGACTTGCAGAAACAGAAAAATATGCTCATGTAACATTTTTCTTTAATGGTGGAAGAGAAGAACCATATAAAGGTGAATCAAGAATACTTGTTCCTTCACCTAAAGTTGCAACTTATGACTTAAAACCCGAAATGTCCGCATATGAAATTACAGATAAAGCACTTGAAGCTATAGAATCCAAAAAATATGATGTCATAATTATGAATTTTGCAAATGGAGATATGGTAGGGCATACTGGTAATATGGAAAAAACAATTGAAGCTGTGGAAGCAGTGGATACTTGTGTTGGCAAAATTGTATCTAAATTAGAAGAACTAGATGGAGAAGCTATAATTACTGCTGATCACGGAAATTGTGAATATATGCTTGATTTAAAAACTGGTGAACCAATAACTTCACATTCTACTTTTGATGTTCCAATGATTGTTGTTTCAAACAGGGTAAAGAGTGTTGTTAATGGAAGGTTATGTGATTTAGCTCCTACTTTGCTTACACTTATGGGTGAAAAAATTCCAGATGAAATGACAGGAATAAGTTTAGTACAACTTTAATATAAGGAGTAATATTATTTATGGCTAAAAAGACAAGAGTGGACTTTAGTACAGACTCTGAGTGGTATACTTATCAAATAACTCATCCAGATGAATTTAAAGAACAAGAAGAAGAAACAAAAAAGTCTCAATACGAAAAGGGAATCTTTAAATGTGAAAAATGTGGTTATATTATTGACGAAACAGAAAAAGATTTTGAAAAGACTACTAATAAAAAAATAACAAGAGATAATGATGGTAATATATTAAATTGTCCAAACTGTGGTGCATCTGCTAAAAATTTAAAAAAGATTAATAAGGAAAAAAAGGAAGAAATAGTAAGAAGAAGGAAAAGGATGCAAGAAAAAGAAGAACAAAGAAAGATAGACATTGCTAAAGAAAATATAAAAGATGATTTAATGGATTTACTTTCTGATTTGAAAACGAGAGTTCTAGAAGATGAAATTGATATAAAAAGATTTGTAGCTGTTTTTATGAATTTGTCACATAAGATAGTAAAGAGAAATGGTAAGGATTTAGATATTGATTGGATTGAGTATAGAAAGACAATGATTGAGTCGTGTCAAATAGTTATAGATGCATATAATGTTAAAGCAGATGCAGAGAGTATAATGGAAGAATATGATCAAGATATAACACAAGACGAATTGTATTTAGCTGAGTATAAATACTATATCGAAGATGATAAATACTCGATAGCAGATTATGAAATGGCACAAAGAATAAAAGAATATGAAAATATGGAACAAAGCTTGTTTAAGAAAGAAAGAGAAAGAGCTTTAGAACAAGAATTTCAAGAAAGAAGAAAAATTCTTGAAGAAAAAGCAGCTTTACGAGAACAAAGAAGAATAGAACGAGCTATAAGTAAATAAGATACAAAATAAATTATAGATTTAAGTTATTTCCTACTGTTTAGTGGTAGTAAATATATATAACATGAATGAAAAATAAGGAGGAATTTTTATGAAACAATATTTAGAGATTGAATCAATTTATGCAAGGGAAATATTAGATTCAAGAGGAAATCCAACTGTAGAAGTTGAAGTAGAAGTTGATGGAGGCTTTATAGGCCGTGCAGCAGTTCCGTCTGGTGCATCAACTGGTGCTTTTGAAGCAGTTGAGTTAAGAGATGGAGATAACTCAAGATATCTTGGAAAAGGAGTATCTAAAGCTGTTGATAATGTAAATGATATTATAGCTCCTGAAATAGAAGGAATGAATGCATTAGATCAAGTAGCTATTGATGAAGCTATGATAGCTCTTGATGGAACACCAAATAAAGGAAAACTTGGAGCTAATGCAATACTTGGAGTATCTTTGGCAGTTGCAAGAGCAGCTAGTGAAGCTTTAGGAGTTAGTTTATATAATTATTTTGGAGGAGTTAATGCCAAAAGATTACCTGTTCCTATGATGAATATATTAAATGGTGGTAAACATGCAGACAATAGTGTAAACATTCAAGAATTTATGATTATGCCTGTTGGAGCAGAAAGTTTTAAAGAATGTTTAAGAATGTGCGCAGAAGTATTTCATAATTTAAAATCAGTTTTAAAATCAAAAGGACTAGCTACATCTGTTGGTGATGAAGGTGGATTTGCTCCAAACTTATCTGAGGATGAAGAGGCATTACAAGTTATAGTTGAAGCTATTGAAAAATCTGGATATAAGCCAGGTGAAGATTTTAAAATTGCTATTGATGCTGCTGCTACAGAAATGTATGATGAAGCAAAGAAAAAAGGTGAAGAAGGAAAATATTATTTCTGGAAATCAGATAAAATGTATACATGTGATGAGATGATTGATTTTTGGGCTAACTTAGTTGAAAAATATCCTATTATATCTTTAGAAGATGGTCTTGCAGAAGAGGATTGGGAAGGATGGAAGAAATTAACAGATAGACTTGGAAGTAAGATTCAACTTGTTGGTGATGATCTATTTGTTACTAATACAGAAAGATTAGCAAAAGGTATTGATATGGGAGTTTCAAATTCTATCCTTATAAAATTAAATCAAATAGGTACAGTTACAGAAACTTTAGATGCAATTGAAATGGCAGCACGTGCTGGCATGACTGCTGTAGTTTCTCATAGATCAGGTGAAACTGAAGATACTACTATTGCAGATCTTGTTGTGGCAACAAATGCAGGACAAATAAAAACAGGTGCACCATCAAGAACTGATAGAGTGTGTAAATATAATCAATTATTAAGAATTGAAGAGGAACTAGGTTCTTCAGCAATATTTGCAGGTAAAGAGGCTTTCTATAATTTAAAATAATATAGTTGAAAAATCCCTCGCTATAATAAGTAGCGAGGGACTAAATTTATCTTACATATATATATGCTTTTTTATCTTTTGCTATTATTTTAATTATATTATGACAATTATTACAGTTATTAGGAATATAACTATTATTAAAAAAAGAGTCTAATATATTCTTTATAGAAGGTTTACCAATAATAAATTTAACGACATGTGTTTCTATGGTATAGTTTGTTGTTAAAAAACTAATTAATATAATGTGATTTTTGGCATTTTTGTTTTTTAAATCTAATATTGTTTTTTCTAAAAAATCTTTAATTTCTATTATATTAGTTACTCCATAATCAACATTTTCATCATTACTAAAAAATATGTTTTCTAGATACGTCATAGTTAGACCTCCTTAAAAATAATTTGACTAATTATATCATAGATTTGGTTTAAAAACAATAGCATAAAATAGCTATAAAATAAAAAATGTAATAGATTTTCTATTGTATAAAAGTTAAATATATAATATAATGTGAATAAAAATAGATATATAATTTATAGAAATAAAAATATTTATTAGGAGGATATTATTATATGGCTAAGTTATATTTTAGATATGGAGCAATGGGGTCTGGAAAAACAATTGATTTGTTGAAAGTAGCATATAATTATGAAGAAAGAGGTCAAAAAGTGTTGATTTTTACTTCTGCATTAGATAATAGGTATGATGTGGGTAAAATTACAACAAGAGTAGGTCTACAAAGAGATGCTATTGCAGTAAATAAAGAATTTGATATTTTTGAATATATAAAAAAAGAAAAAGAAAGACCAGATTGTATTTTAGTTGATGAAGCTAATTTTTTAACTAGGAAGCAAGTATGGGAGCTTAGTGATGTTGTAGATTTACTAGATATTCCTGTTATTTGTTATGGTTTAAGATCAGATTTTAGACTTAATTTTTTTGAGGGCTCGGGTCCACTTATGGAAATTGCAGATAAAATTGAAGAAATAAAAACTATATGTGAGTGTGGAGCTAAGGCAACTGTTAATATGCGTTTTGTTGACTCAAAAGCTGTTACAGATGGAGAACAAGTTTTTATAGGTGGAAATGAATCATATAAATCTGTATGCAGAAAATGTTATAAAAAATATATTGGTTATAGTAAAATGAGTATAAAATAATTATACTCATTTTATAATACATTTTTTTACAAAAGATTACATAAAATATATAAAAAACATATTGACTATTTATGTAAAATATGCTATAATAATTATAGATTTAGTTTATTAGTCAACGCTTACTCGAGTTGACAATTACTTACAAAAGTAAGTTTCATCATTTTTTCAATCTTGTTTGTTACTTCACAACAAGTTAAACATATATTTCTTTATCAGTCCCTGTGTTAATAACCTTAATTAATACGGGTTTATATATATAAATATTTTTTTTAGGAGGAGTTTAAAATGACAGTAGGCAAAAATTTTTCAACTAATAAAGGAGGAAGGACAATGAAAATGTTTGCATTTGTTTTATCCATGGTTATGGCAATAGGGATTGGTACAGTAGCATCAGCGTATAGTGATACGGCTACAACCACATCTGGATACGTTTCAGACTATTCTGGTAACGGATCGTATTATAACGGCAGTTACAACTACAACTATGATAATTATAATAACACTAGTTATTATGGTTATTATAATAATGGTAGTTATTATGACTACTATGGGAATAGTTATAGTCTTAGCGGCTATGAGCCAGATAGTTGGTTCACGAATCAGTATGGCTCACGTTTTAAATTTCAGTGGATTAAAAGTCCACAGGCACCGGCCATTAGAGGTGATTACTTCCGGGCTGTGTATGATATGCAGATGAGCTATAACAATAACTCATATTCATATACAACCGGTAACCCGCAGATATTTGCAGATTATTGGAAGTATTCACAGTATAATCGTTTGATAGCGGTATTAAACGGTACAGGCGGAGGGTATTTAAACAATAACGTCCTTGATGGGCGTGAAATTGAAGGCCAGGTTTATCTGGACTTTGATTCATGCATTACACGAGCAGAAGCAGCAAAGCTCTGTATTCGCACAAATGATGCGTGGTGGGGATTACCAACAGTGAGACAATCATTGATATTCAATGACATGTATGATCATTGGGCTAAAAACGAAGTTGCCCAGGCTTATGCTGTTGGTATAGTTAATGGAGTAGGAAGTAATTATTTCAATCCTGATTCAACATTAACTAACCAAGAGATGCTCACGGTCTTTTGTAATGTAATAGATCGTTCTAGTAGATACAGTGTTCAGAACTTCATCGACATGGTAAATAGTGGAGATGTTGCCCGCATTACTGAGGTTTACTGGGACAATAATGACAATACTAGTACAAGTTCCTGGAGATTTACTAGAGACACCGTTTATATGAACGAGAATGATAGTTTTAATCTTCGTTCTATTATGAGCGGTTGGAACAATACCATTACATTTACATCGAGTAATACCAATGTAGCTCGTGTAAATTCTACAGGACTAATTACTCCTGTAGGAATTGGAACTGTAACTATAACTGCTAGAGATAGTTATGGAGTAAGTGATACTGTATCCATCGTTATCTCAGCTTCAGGTTCGAATAGACCTGTAGAGACTCCAAGTCCAGATTTGTACTTTACTCAAGCTACCATAACTATCCAGAGAGGTAATTCGGTAGATTTATCTGGATATCTGGAGAATGCGTTCGGTACAGTAACATATACTGGTGGTAACAGTTATGTGTCGATTGCTGGTTCTACAGCAACGGGTATTGCAGTTGGTAGAGCAACTATAACGGCTAACTGTAACGGACAGACTGCTACGGTGGTTGTTCAAGTAGTTGATAATAATGTTTCAACAGACCTTGACATATCGGTAGAGTTTGCCGATAACAACACTGCTGGCAACCTTAACTTTATAGTTAGGGGAATAGACAGTAGTTGTACAGTTACTGTCAATGATGACAGTGACTATTCCCTTGTGGAACAGTATCGTGTTGCCACTTGGGGTAAATATGCGGTTCAGGGCCTGTATCCTGAAGGTGGCACAGACACGATAGTTGTGTGTGTTTACCAAAACGGAGTAAAAGTATATGAATCAGAGCCGTATGTGTTCTACACAGGTGACTGATTCATAAAAAACAAACAAGAAAGAAGACTCGGAAATATTTCCGGGTCTTTTTATGTATATTTAAATTAATATAACTAAATTATACTATTCGTAAATGTTTTTTATGTAAACGATTGCTTTTGCTATAATAACGTGATATAATATATATGCAAAAGTATATCTATCCAATAATAAATATTATAGAAGGAGATGTTTTAAATGAAAAAAAATAATGTACGGAAGGTATTTTCTATAGTACTTATTGTTTCTATGCTTATGACAATTTGTAATATTGTTATATTTGCTGAGACCAATAGGCTGTGGAATTCAGGAGCAAAGATAAACTATGTTCCAACAAGTTATGATAGAGAGTATAACGTAAGTTCTTGGTTGTATAATTCTTGTCCTGAACTTGATTTAACATCTTATGAAGATTTAACAGTTCCTGCATCTAGATGGAATGTATTTGCGGGTGTTCTTAGAACGTATCAAAATTATCTAAAAACGACAGATCAAACATTATTAACTTCAAATGGTTATACTTTAGATCAATTTGAAGATTCTGGAAGTCTTGAACCATATGTTGCACAAGGTGAAGCTAAGATAATGGTAAGACTTGGTCTTCTTGAAGGACGTCTAACAGAAGATGGTTTGCTATATATGGATATGGCAGATGATATTACAAGAGCTGAAACAGCAAAAATTTTAAGTGTATTTTATGATAAGTTAAAGTCAAATGTTTCTGTTACAAGAGGATTATCTGATTTTGATGATATTAGAGGACATTGGGCAGAGCAGTATATTGAATATTGTTATCAAAGGGAGTTGCTTAATGGAAAAAGTGCAAATTTCTTTGATCCTGATGGACTTGTAACTAAAGAGGAAGTTATACAGATTTTAATTAATATGATAGAAAAATATGATATTAATGGTATATCTGCAAGAAATGTTGCAAAGGCGTTAAATGAAACGTTTTATGTGACGACTTCTTATGATGAAGAAAATAATTCATCAAGTTCATCATCAACTTCAAGTAATTATAGGACACCTATTACATCTGATAATTACTATTATACTGTACGACCAAATTCTACTGTAACTGTAAAAGTTAGGTGTAGCTCAAGTCGTAGACTTAATATTACTTCTGTAAATAGCAATATAAAAGTAACAAGTAGTACTTCAAGTTCAGGAGTATATACAGTCCAAGTTAAAGGAATTTCTGAGGGAAATGGATTCCTTAAATGTGAGTATACAAGTGGAGCTTCGGATTATGAAACATTGTTTATACCAGTATTTGTACGTGAATATAGCACGAATAAAGCAACAAGTATTAATTTAAATGAAAGTAGTATTTCACTTAGTGTGGGTGAATCATATATGTTGTCTAATTTAGTTAGTATTTCACCTTCTAATGCAGTGTATAATGGTATATATTATGCATCTTCAAATCCATCTGTAGCGTCTGTTAATTATTTAAGTGGGCAGATTACTGCAAATGGTAGTGGTACAGCATATATATATATTGTGACTTACGGAGCAAGTAGGAGAATAACTGTTAATGTGAGTGGCTATTCATATTATCCAGGTGATAATAACTATTATACTGATTTTAGGTTATCCAATAATATAGGTACAGTATATGTTGGAAATACACTTGATCTTAAGAGGTATATCTATAATAATACTGGATATAAGATTACGTATAAGAGTATGGATACTACTCGTGCTACAGTTAGTACAAATGGTATAGTTACTGGTAAACGTTCTGGTTTTACTCAGATACTTATAACTTGTAATGGACGGCAGTTGATTTTTTACTTAACAGTATCATCAAATAGTTATTATCCAGACTACGACTATGATATAACTTCAATTACCTTAAATAAAACTTATGTGAATATTTCTGTGGGTGGGACTTTTGATTTAGATGAATGGATAGATATTTACCCATATAATGCAGATAGATCAGATTTAAGGTATAGAAGCTTAGATACAAGTGTTGCTGAGGTTGGAACACGTAATGGAATTATAACTGGTGTTTCTTATGGTACAACACAAATAAAAGTATATTCTGGTAACGTTGAAAGATATGTTACAGTACAAGTTGGATACTCCGGAACAGATGATAATGAAATACCTGTTACAAATATTAATTTAAAGAATACTAATATTTCTTTAAATGTTGGTGATGTTTATTATCTGTCAAATGATGTAACAGTATTACCAAATAATGCTACTAATAACACGGCTTATTATACTTCATCTAATTATAGTATAGTAAATGTAGGGACAGTTAGTGGAAGGATGGATGCATACGCACCTGGAACTGTAACTATTACAGTTGAAGCAGGAAATATAAAAAGATATGTTACAGTTACTGTTAGCCAAAACGGTACTAGTCCAACACCCATTCCAAGTGATCCTCCGACACCTACCTTTACACCTGAACCATCTACTGATACTTTAGAATTTCTTGTGACAGATACAATAAACTTAAAAGTGGGAATGGAGTTTAATCCATATTCTGTTTTGGCGGGAACATATAATAATGTTACATTTTCATTTAGTATAGATGGAATAGCTAGAATGGAAAATGGAAGAGTAGTTGGAGTAACTCCAGGAGATACTATTCTGATTGCAAAGGATGAAAAAGGAAACACAGCTACATTACCATTCCATATTTATTGAAAAAACAAACAGACTACCTAATATTAGGTGGTCTGTTTACTTTATTTGACAATAAAAATATTTATGATATAATCTTTTGAAAGAGAAGAATGTTGTGTTATGAATAAAAAGGAGAGATTCGTTGATTCTACTTCTACAGTTATACAAGGTCTCTTACTTGTTGCTTTAGGAGTTTTATTGATTTTAGGAAGAGATTCCTTCGTAGATGTTATAGCATATGCTATTTCTTTACTTTTAATTATAATAGGAATTGTAAATTCTATAAAAAACATAGTTTCTAAAACAGATAAAATAATTACTTTGAATTTTATATATTCAGTTGCAAATATAGTGTCTGGTGCTTTTATATATTTTAATACTAGATTATTTGTATCATTATTTCCATTTTTATTTACAATATATATTTTTATAGATGCTGTTATAAAAATGGTAGTATTTATTATATATTTAAAAAATGATATAAGTGGAAGGTTTTCGGTATTATTTAGAAGTATAGTTTCATATATTTTTTTTGCAATAATGATGTTTTATCCTCTTATTAGGGAAAATGTTACGTATATATTAGCTGGAATATATTTTATTTTGCTTGCTACGTCATATATTTTATCTGGTATAGAAAGTATGATACCAATAAGAAAGATGAATAAGTTAAAAAAGAAGGTTAGAATTGCTTTACCAATATTTGTTGCAGCTTTTATTCCAAGAAGGGCATTAAAAGAAATAAATGAAGTTTTTAGTCCATATAGAAATAGAAAAGAAATTATTATAGAAAAAGAAAACGAGATAGGAGACATTGAAGTTTTAGTACACTTGAAAAAAGGATTTAGTGCCTCATTTGGACATGTTGATTTATATTATAAAGGGAAGATTATTTCTTATGGTTCATATGATGAATCAAGAGTAATATTAAGCTCGTCTATAGGAGATGGAGTATTGTTTGAATGCGATAAAGATAAATATTTAGAATTTTGTAATACTCAGGTAAAGAAAACAGTTGTAGGATTTGGATTAAGATTAACAGATGTACAAAAAAAAGCAATTGATGAAAAAATAAAAGAGATAAAAAGTTCTACATATGTATGGTATCCAAAGAGTAGATTAAATGGTAAGGGAAATTTTAAAGATTATGCAAGTATATTATATGATTTTACTTAAGCAAATTTTTATAAATTTACTAGTGGAAAGTTTAAAACATTTTTTGTGTTAAATACTAATTGTGTATTATTAGCAGATGAAATACTAGGTACATCAGGAATAGATATATTAAAAATATCTGGATTGATAGCTCCAGGAACGTATTATGAGTACTTTGAAAGAGAGTTTAAAAGAAAGAATTCAAGGGTTGTTTCAAAAAAAATATATATGGATAAGACTGGTATATTAAAAGATTAAAGGTAAGTGCATTAAACACTTACCTTTAGCTAGCTTAAATGCATAAATATTTTTCAAGTTCTTCTATATTATCTCCTGAAACAGGAAATTCATCACTATCACTAAACACACTTGAAAAAGTACTTATAAAAAATTCTTTATATAGTTGTTGAATAGTTTCATTTGAAGTTGGTTCAACTTTAGTTATAGGTGGTAATTTGTCTCCAAATTTTTTGAACTGTTCGCGTTCTTTAAATAATCTCCGGTAAGTATCTGTTATTTTTTGTCCAGAACCAGTGTATCTGGTAGAGTTATTGATTGCTTTTTGTTTAATCATTTCGGCAGTTATATCATCTATAATATTTTGCGTAATTCCTAAATGTAGATATTTTGAAACTTTGCTTGGAGATAATTTTTTCTCTATTAGTTCTTCATCTTCAGCTATAGTTTGTAGAGTTGAAAAACGTTCATAGGCATATTTTTCACAAACTATTTTTATAGTTTTTACATCATAATGTTTCATGCTAAATACCTCCTTTATTAAAAGTCCGTTACATATATTCTATATTTAAATTGTATCAAATATATACTAAAAAGTCAAAGTATGTAAATGATTTATTTATAAAAGTTTAATATAATTTATGTTTTATACTAATAATCTTTTCTATAATAGAATCTAAAATTAATTGACTTAATAAATCTTGTATGATATTATACTGTAAAATAATCATTATAAGAGATTAACTAATTTTTTTGTTTATTGTGAGTTATATTTAGTTTTAAATTAATTAAATTTATTTAATATTTATATAATAAATGCTATAATGTATAAGGGTGAGGTTATGAAAAAAATTTTTATATATGGAGATTCAAATACATGGGGAGATAATTTTATATTAGGTCAAAGAATTCCAGATGAATATCAATGGCCAAATATTTTGCAAAATGCACTTGGGGATAAATATAAAATAATATCTGAAGGTCTTCCTCGGAAGAATTGCTGGAAATGAAGAACAGGAAAAAAAATATAAAAATGGAAAAGATACCTTTATTTCAACATTTAGAAGTCAAGCTCCAGTTGACGTAGTAATTATATCTCTTGGTACAAATGACTTACAAATAAAGTATAAAAAAGGATACAAAAAAATTTTAAAAGACTTATCTTGGTACAAAGATGTTATATATGAAATGTTTAATGATTTAGAAGATAGAAAAAAATATTTTGTTAACAATACTTTACCGACTTTTATTTATGTATTACCAGTGAATTTTGATTATGAGGAAAATGCGTCAATAATATTTGATGAAGAATCGGAAAAAAATAGACAGTTAGTAATATCAAATTTTTTCAATTATATTTCTAATGCATATTCAATCATTATAAACAATATATCTTTATTTAATGATGGAATACATTTAGATTATGAAGGACATAAAAAAATTGCATTTAAAGTAAAGGAGTTGTTGGAAAATGTTAAGCAAGAAGATGGAATTATGCAAACTTCAGAAACGGTTAAAAATTAATATATTTGGTATAGAAGATTTAAAAACAGATCAACCTATAATTTTTGTGGCTAATCATAATTGTTTGATGGATATTTTTTATTTACCGGCATCTCTTCCAATTGGAACAGTAAGTTTAATCAGTGCTCGTCTTATTTATAAAACATTAAAGGAAAGAAAAGCAATGATAGACAATTTATTATATAGTTTTCCAATTGAAGCTCATGGTGGCCCTGAGTATTCAAAGATGTGCTTAAATGAGGCTTTAAAGCTATTACAAAATAATATTAGCGTTAATATTTTCCCAGAAGGTGCATATATTGAATCGAGTAATCAAATTTTTAAAGGTAGAACTGGTGCTGCTAGAATATTGTATAATGCAAAATTAAGTGGAATAAAAGCAAGAATAGTTCCAGTAGCGATAGAAATAAATTCTAAACAATTGAACTTAGATGGATATAGGATAACTGACGATAAAATAAATGTTTATATACTTAAGGAAATTGAATATTATACATATTTTAAAAAATATATAACTAGTAGTACTAGAGAAGAGAAAAATATTGCACTTCACAGTGTAATTGACGAGGCAATGAAAGCTATTGCTTTAAAATTAAATAAAGAGTATAAAAATGAGTATATAAAATTATATCCTAAGAATAATGTCATGTTTAAGGATGGTACTACTGTTAATGTGTATGAGGCACAATCACAATACTACTTAGATAAATATAATGAAGAGTTATCTAAGAGAATAGAGGATATTTGTAAAAACAATATATAAAATAAAAAATTCCTTTAAAGTTTCTAATATTTTAGTTAAACTTTAAGGGATTTTTTTAATATTTTCATTATAAATATATTAAATATAACACTCTTTTCTATATAATAAATTTTAAATTTTATTAGCAGAAAAATAATTCTATATAATAATTTGACAAAAGCTTAAAAATATAGTATAATAAATATGTTATTTTGTAATGATGCGAGTAAAAATTCTAAAAAAGTAATGTAATAGCTATGGCTATATGTATAAAAGGAACGTGGTTTAATTTTGTAGATTGAAAATTTAATATTGAAGGGGGATTTTAATGGAAGAAAAAAAGCGTACGGTTAGAAAAATTAATAATTCTAATCATAGTAAAATAAATAATAAAAAAGGATTAAGAAAGAATAAGACAGATGATGATAGAGAAAGAAATTCAAAATTGATAAAGGATACTAAAGAAAAATTAAGTTCTAGGAGTGGTTTTGAAGTGGAGTTTGAAAATGTAGATACAAAACCTGTATTAGCTAAAACTAATAAGCCTAGTATATTTGTAAAACCTAAATTAAAAATTATTCCACTTGGTGGAATGAATGAAATCGGAAAAAATATTACAGTATTTGAATATGATAATGAAATAATTGTTGTAGATTGTGGTTTAGCTTTTCCAGAAGATGATATGTTAGGTGTAGATTTAGTAATACCTGATATTACATATTTAGAGAGAAATAAAGATAAAGTAAAAGCTGTAGTAATTACCCATGGACATGAAGACCATATTGGTTCTATACCATATTTTTTAAAGAAGATAAATGTTCCAGTATATGGAACTAAATTGACTTTGGGTCTTATAAAAAATAAATTGATTGAACATAATATGGAAAAAACCACAAAGTTAAAATGCGTTAAACCACGTGACGTTGTTAAATTTGGAAAACATTTCAAGGTCGAATTTATAAAAATGACACATTCTATTGCTGACTCAGTGGCAGTAGCTATAACTACACCTGTTGGAGTTATATTTCATACAGGTGACTTTAAAATTGATTATACACCAATTGATGGTGAAATGATGGATTTTCAAAGAGTAGCAGAACTTGGAAAAGAAGGAATTACATTACTGATGTCTGATAGTACTAATGTTTTAAGACCAGGTTATACAATGTCAGAAAGTAGTGTTGGAAAAGAATTTGATAAGATCTTTACAAATTGTACAAAGAGAATAATAGTAGCAACTTTTGCTTCAAATATACATAGAATGCAACAGATTGTAAATTCAGCTGTAAAATGTAAAAGAAAAGTAGCAGTTGTTGGTCGTAGTATGTTAAATGTTATGACTGTATCTCAAGAGCTTGGCTATATAAATATGCCAGAGGGAACTTTGATTGATATTGATAAAATTGGTAATTATAATCCTGAGCAACTTGTTATTATAACAACAGGATCGCAAGGAGAGCCTATGGCAGCTCTTTCTAGGATGTCTGTAGGTGAGCATAAAAAAGTTCAAATTACTCCTGATGATTTAGTTATATTTTCTTCGTCACCAATACCAGGGAACGAAAAATCTGTTGGTAGAGTGATTGATGAGTTAGAAAAATTAGGAGCAGAAATTATATATAATCAGTTGGCAGATGTACACGTTTCAGGTCATGCATGCCAAGAGGAATTAAAACTTATGTTGAGTCTTACAAAACCAAAATATTTTATGCCTGTTCATGGTGAATATAGATTTTTAAAACAACATGGTGAATTAGCTGTAAGTATTGGTATGCAAAAAGAAAATATATTTATTATGGAAAATGGTAGAACGTTAGAAATCGGTAAGGATGAAGCTAAAATGACTACACAAGTTCCATCTGGAATGGTGCTTGTTGATGGTCTTGGAGTAGGAGATGTAGGAAATATTGTACTTCGTGATAGACAACTATTATCAGAAAATGGTATGATTATAATTGTGGTAAGTTTAGATAGGAAAACTTCAAAAGTTGTATCTGGACCGGATATAGTTACTCGTGGTTTTGTATATGTTAGAGAAAGCGAAGATTTAATGGAAGAAATTAGAGAAATAGCTAGAAAAGAATTAGATAAATGTGATAAAGAAAATATTCGTGAATGGTCAAATATTAAATCTGCCTTAAGGGAGTCACTTATACATTATATATACTCTAAAACTAAAAGACAACCTATGATACTTCCAATTCTTATGGATGTTGATATTGATAGATTTAAAAAAGAAAATAAATAACAACAAAAGCTACTATACATCTTTTGATTTATAGTAGCCTTTTTACTTTTTTATAACATTCATTAATACTTGATTTTTCCTTGAATATTAGACATAAATATTGTATAATATTTTTGTGATGTAAAATAAAAAATATATTTGAAAAAAACAAAGATAAATTTATAGAGTATATAAAAAAGAATTTTTAAAATCCAGTTTGTGTTTTTCAGCTGTTTAAAATTATTTAAGAAAAGCATTACAAGTAGTCATAGGCTTAGCTGAAGATATTGTATCTAAAGAAAGGCTTCGGTCCATGTTCTACTTACTATGAATGTTTCGAAGTATTGGTTGATAATAATATTCTTTTAGAAGAAAATTTGCCTTTATATAAAAAGATGATTGGTATGAGAAATAAAATAGTACATGATTATGAAAGGATATCTAAAGAAGTTCCATATACTGTTATAAAAGAGAATTTAAAAGATTTTGATATTGTAATTGATGATATAAAAAGAAATTTAAAATAAATGACAATAAAAAGAAAGGAGTGTATTAATATATTTAATTAATTAAATATATTATGAGAGAAAAAATGGATAAAGAAATGACAAGAAAGTGCTATGAGTTAGCTTATTTAATATTTCCAGATGTACATGATACGGTGGAGGATTTAGAAGTAAAATACCCAGTTAGAAGATTAAAAGAAGGGGCTTGTGTAACAAGATTTGCACCATCTCCAACTGGTTTTTTACATACTGGAGCTTTATTTACGTCTTTAGTAAATAAAATATTAGCTCATCAAACAGGAGGAAGATTTTTTTTAAGAATTGAAGATACTGATCAAAAAAGAGAAGTAAAAGGAAGTGTAAAATTATTTACAGAAGAGTTAAAAGCTTTTGGTCTTGAACCTGATGAGGGAGTTATTGCAGAAGGAAAAGAAGAAGGCTTTTATGGCCCATATACTCAAAGTAAAAGAGCCGATATATATAAAATATGTGCAAAACATTTAGTAGAAAAGGGACTTGCTTATCCTTGTTTTTGTACACCAGAAATGCTTGCAGCTACACATGATGCACAGGAAACAAATAAAGTGGTTCCTGGTTATTATGGGATTTATGCTAAATGTAGAAATATATCAATAGATGAATCAATTAAAAGAGTAAAATCAGGAGAGAAATTTATTTTAAGATTTAGATCAAACGGTTCTCATTTAAGAAAAACATCATTTACTGATGGTGCAAGAGGAAAGATTGAAATAGCTGAAAATGATCAAGATGTTGTATTAATAAAAGCTGATGGTCTTCCAACTTATCATTTCGCACATGTTTGTGATGATCATTTTATGCGTACAACTCATGTGGTAAGAGGCGAGGAATGGATACCATCAACTCCAATACATATTCAATTATTTGAGGCAATGGGATTTGAGACGCCAACTTATATACACATTCCACTTTTGTTAGTTAAAGAAGGAAATAGCAAAAGAAAATTGAGTAAAAGAAAAGATAAAGAGGCAGCTGTTTCATATTTTTTAAAGTCAGGCTATCCAACAGAAGCTGTTATAGAATATTTATATACAATTCTTAATTCTGATTATGAAATATGGAGAAATAAAAATAAAGAGGCAAGTAGAGATGAATTTAAATTCAAATTAAATAAAATGAGTTCAGCAGGATCACTTCTAGATATTGCAAAACTAAATGATATTAGTCGTGAAATAATTTCCAAAATGTCTAGTAAAGAGGTGTTAGATAATGTTATTAAATGGACTAAAGATAATGATGAAACATTATATAACATTATTTCTTCAGATTTAGAGTATTCTTTAAAAGTATTTGGACTTGAAAGAGAAAACGTAAAAAAGATACGTAAAGATATAATAAAGTGGGAAGATATTAAAGATAATTTCTTTTATTTCTTTGATGTTTTATTTAAAGAAGATGTAAAAGTAAATGGATATAGTTTTGAATTTAACGAAAATATAACAAAAGATATAGTAAAAAAAGTTTTGGAAGTATATTACAACAGTTATAATCATTTACATACTAAAGATGAATGGTTTGCTAATATGAAAGAGCAAGCAAATAATCTAGGTTTTTGTACTGATATGAAATTATATAAACAAAATCCAGATCAATATATTGGTAGTACAGCTGATTTTGCAACTATTATTAGAGTTGCAATAACAAATAGAAAAAATTCACCAGATATATATCAAGTAATGCAATTACTTGGAGAAGAAGAAACAAAAATGAGATTTAAAAATGCTTTAGCTAAAATTTAAAAATGAGATTTAAAAATGCTTTAGCTAAAATTTAAAAATGAGATTATATGATTATTAATTTAGAGAAGATTAATATTCCTCAAAGAATAGTGGAAGAGTTAGATATTATTTTTTCATCATTTAATGAAATTGAGAAAGTTGTTCTATTTGGATCAAGATCAAGAAAAGATAATAAAGAAAATTTAGATATTGATTTAGCAATTTATGGAGTAAAAAATAATAAGTGGAAATTAAATGAAATGATAAATGATATAGCAACGTTATATTCATTTGATATTGTATATGTATCTTCTAATTCTTCTAAAGCTTTATTATTTCAAATAAAGAAAGATGGATGTATAATTTATGAACGATAGTATGGGTAGTAAAAACGAAGTTAGATATAATTCTTTTAAAGACGCTTTTTATAGGTTAACGGAAGTGCTAAATGAATATAATTTAAATAAAAATAAAAAAATCGAAAAGATATTTATTGATGTTACTATTTAAAGGTTTGAGTTTACATTTGAACTTATGTGGAAAGTTTTAGAAGATTATATTGAATATTTAGGCTTTTCTGATTTTTCACAAGGTTCAAAAGGAGTTTTAAAATTTACATTTAAAAATAATATTATAAATAATGAACAAGTATATAGTGATATGTTAATTGATAGAAATAGTACTACTCGTTTATATGATGAGAAATTAGCACAAAACATATTTAAAATTATAAAAGATAAATATGTAAAGACTATAGAAAATGTAATAAATTATTTAGAAAAGGAACAATATTTATCTTAGTAGAAAAGGTGGGTAAACATTGATAAATAATTTACAAGAGAATATAGATAAGTTGAATAATTATATAAAAAAAAGAGATGAAATAAAGATTGATATAGTTGATTTAGCTAAAGTATTAGCATATAAAAATGGTGTTAATATAAACTTAAATGAAAATCAGATTAAACTTAATAAGACTATACCCCATAAAAAACATACTGTATTTATATTATTGGATGGGTTTGGATATTATAAATTAAAGTCTTTACCTGAAAATTCAATATTAAAACAAAATTTAAAAACTAAAATAAAAACTGTAAATCCAACTTCTACAGCATGTATACTTACAAGTATAGTGTCAGCTTCTTATCCTTCAGAGCATGGGATTTTTGGATGGTGGGATTATAATATTGATTTTGAATTGAGTTATTATCCACTATTATTTACAGAAAGACGTTCAGCTATACCCTTAGAAAAAAAAGGTATAAAAGTAGAGGATATATTTAAATTTAAAACTATTTTTGATAAATATGAGACTCAAGTAAATATTTATGAAAGTAGAGAAATTATAAATACAACTTATTCTAAAATGATGTCTGGTAGTAAAGCAAATAGATATGGTTACTATTCTATAAAACAAGCATTTACATCAATGGCAAATCGTTTAAAAAATTCAAAAGAAAATACGTTTAATTATCTATACATAGATGGACTTGATTTAAATTCACATCTTTATGGTATAAATAGTAGAGAAGTAACTATGATTATTGAAGCTGTTGAAAAAGGAATAAAACATTTATTAAATGAAGTTATTGATGTTAGTGTTGTTTTAACGGCTGACCATGGACAAGTTGATATGGTTAGTATGCTATATTTAAATCAGAATATTAATTTTATAAATTATTTTTATGCAATGCCAAGTATAGATACAAGAATGATTAGTTTTTTTGTTAAAGATAAGTATAAAGAAGAGTTTGAAGAAAAATTTATAAAAGAATTTGGACAAGATGTTATTTTATTAAAAAAAGAACAAATAGAGGAGTTTAATTTATTTGGAAATAATAAATTTTCTGAACATGCATATAAATCTTTAGGAGAATATGTTGCTGTAATAGTTAATAATAAGTTTATGGTATGTGATAGAATAACATTAAATGATAAGATGAATACAAAAGGTAATCACTCAGGCTTAACTAAAGAAGAAACAACAATTCCTTTAGTGATTATATAAAAAGGAAGGAATATAAAAATGCAAAATAATAATGTTAAAGATAATCAAAAAATAATTGAAAATATAAAATGGACTATGCAAATTGAAGGTTGTAATTTACAAGAAAATGATATTAATCTTATGAATAGCTTTTTAAATAATGAGATTACAGAAATGCAAGGTATAGAAAAAATAAAAAGAGATTTTTTATCTTTGGAGTGATTAATTTATGTATGATGCTATAAATTCAAGATATACATATAAAGGAAGTCAAGTATTAAAAAATAAACTTAATATAAAGAGTGAAAAAAAACTAAAAGAGTATGAAACTAAAATGGTTGCTTTTAAATTACTTACTATTCAAAAATTAAAGTTTAATAGAACTTATGATGAAAATCATTTAAGATTTATACATCAATATTTATTTTTTGAAATATATGATTTTGCTGGTAAGTATCGTCTAGAAAATATTACTAAGGAAAATTTTTTATTTTCAGATTTTCATTATATTGAAGATAATATAAAGATTATAATGAAGAAGATAGATTTAAAACTTTTTAGATTTTGTGATTTTGATATTTTAGTAAAGAAAATCTCCGAAATAATGACCGATTTAAATGTTCTTCATCCATTTCGTGAGGGCAATGGAAGAGCAACAAGAGAGTTTATAAGAGAATTACTTGAAGATTTAGGATATGAGATTAATTGGTATTTAATTGATTATAATGATATTTTAAATGCAAGTATTAAAGCAGTTATAGATGATAGTGAGCAAATTGAGTTGTTAAAGAGAAGTATTATAAAAAAGTAAGATATATAAATAATATGAGGGGAGAAATATATGTTAGATATTAAGTTTATTTTAGTTATATTATTTTATGTTGTAGTAATATTATTGCAATGGATTATATTATATAAAGCTTTTAAAAGAAAAGATGTTAATTATTTTACAAGAGTATTTTCGATTATAATTTCAATTGTAATATCTTTAATTATTTTATTAGCTTTTTTAAGTGGTGCAGATGATGATATTATAGGTAATGGTGGTTGGAATAAACTTTTATACTTTTTTATCGGATTAATAGTTTTTGGCGTTGATTTTATAACATGTATAATAGCATTGATATTAAGAAAAATTTCCAAAAGCAAATTAAAAGACCAAAATGAAGAGGAGCTGACAAGAAATAGAAGAAATTCATTTAAGATAGGTATAATTTTATTATTAGTATATATAGTCGTATTATTCTTGCCATATGAAATAGAATTGCAAGGAATAAAAAGAGCAGAAATTGATGCTAAAGAGTATATAGAGGATTATTTAACTAAAAGATATGGTGATGAAGATTTTAGAGTTACTAATATTGAAAGGGACTATACGTATAATGGAATTATAAGTTCAAATTTTGTTGGATATGAAGCAAATGTTATCTCAAAAAATACGTCAGAAGAATTTGTAGTTTATATTCACCGGTATAAAAAAAGAAGATTTTGAAGTTCTTTCAGATAGTTTTTTAGATAATACAGAAAAATAAAATATGAATGAATTATATTTATAAATTTAAAATAATTGACTTATATATAGATATTTGATATAATAAATTTGATTTAAATAGAAAAATATTTAAAAACTATGACGAGAAAGAGTAAATATATATGAAATACATTAGCGAGCTAGGGACGGTGAAAGCCTAGTTAGATTAGTATATTTTGAAAATCATCTCCGAGTTGCTAGCTGAAAAAAAGAAGTAAGCGTCGCCGTAACCTTTACGTTACAAAGGACACATATGTTGGTATGTTGTATATTAAGGTATAAATTGTTTGATATAATCACGCATCCTTTATATACAGGTATGTGTGATTTTTTCTATATATTATATGTAAAGAAAGGAATGTTGTTTGTATGGAAGATAAAAAGGATTATTCAAAAACTTTGAATTTACCTAAAACAGAGTTTGAAATGAGAGGAAATTTGCCTAAAAAAGAACCAGATATTTTAAAGTCAATGATAGATAATAAGATATATTATTTAGCTTTAGAAAAAAATAAAGATACAGGAAAAACTTTTGTACTTCATGATGGACCTCCATATGCTAATGGTGACATTCATACAGGTCATGCACTTGATAAAATTTTAAAAGATATAATTATTAGATATAAAACAATGAATGGATATTACAGTCCATATATACCTGGGTGGGATACACATGGCCTTCCAATCGAGAAAAAGGTACAACAAGAATTAAAAGTAGAAAAAGCAGATGTGGGTGTAGCTAAGTTTAGAGAGATTTGTGAAGATTTTGCTTTAAA
Organism: uncultured Clostridia bacterium; assembly: GCA_944388575.1. Classification (GTDB taxonomy): domain Bacteria; phylum Bacillota; class Clostridia; order TANB77; family CAG-465; genus CAG-465. The sequence continues at coordinate 19,730 of CALXJF010000003.1, read as the reverse complement.
TGCAGTAAGAAAAACCGCAACACAATTTGAACGTTTAGGTGGACTTGGAGATTATAGAGATGAAACAAAAAGATACTTAACTTTGCATAAAAATTTTGAAGCAACTCAAATAGGTGTTTTTGGAGATATGTATAAAAAAGGTTATATATATAGAGACTTAAAACCTGTATATTGGTGTAGTGATTGTGAAACAGCTTTAGCAGAGGCAGAAATTGAATATAAAGATGAAACATCTACATCAATATATGTAAAATTTAAAGTTAAAGAAGATAAAGGATTATTTAGTAAATATGGAGATTTAAATAATACATATATTGTTATTTGGACTACAACACCTTGGACTTTACCTGGTAATCAGGCTATAACTTTAAATCCTGATTATATATATGCCTTAATTGAGGCTAATAATGAAAGATATATTATGGCAAAAGATTTGGCAGCTCAAGTAATGAAACTTAAAAATATTGAAGAATATAACATATTAGCTGAATTTAAAGGAGAAGAACTTGAAAATATTATTTGTTTAAACCCTGTAATTGAAAATAAAACTTCTAGAGTAATACTTGGATCTGATAAAGATTTATATGTTAGTTTAGATGCTGGAACAGGTTGTGTACATACTGCACCCGGACATGGTCATGAGGACTATCTTTGCTGTAAAAGATATAAAGATATAGAAATAATTGTTCCAGTAGATAAACATGGTCATATGACAGAAGAAGCTGGAAGATTTTCTGGTATGTTCTATAAAAAAGCGAATAAAGAAATCATAAAATTCTTAGAGGATACGGGAGATTTATTTGCAGCTTGTGAATTAACTCACTCTTATCCACACTGTTGGAGATGTAAAAAGCCTGTAATATATAGAGCTACTACACAGTGGTTTGCATCAATTGATGGCTTTAGAGATAAAGCATTAAGTGAAATAAATAATGTAAAATGGTATCCTAGTTGGGGTGCTGAAAGAATGACTAATATGATAAAAGACAGATCAGATTGGTGTATTTCTCGTCAGCGTTCATGGGGAGTTCCAATTCCAATATTTTATTGTGAAGAATGTGGAAAAGAATATATAAATGAAGATACAATAAAAAAGGTACAAGAATTATTTGCAAATTATGGCTCAAACGCTTGGTTTGAAAAAACACCTGAAGAAATATTAGGAGGAATTCCAACTTGTTCATGTGGTTGTAAAAAATTGGTTAAAGAAACAGATATAATGGATGTATGGTTTGATTCTGGATCTTCACATGCAGCTGTATTAAATGAAAAATATGGATTACCAGAGGGAAAAGCTGATGTATATATGGAGGGAAATGATCAATATAGAGGATGGTTTCAATCTTCATTATTAACTGCTGTTGCGACTAAGGGAGAAGCTCCATATAAAGAAGTAGTAACTCATGGTATGGTAGTTGATGGTGAAGGTAAGAAGATGTCTAAATCATTAGGAAATGGAATAGCACCACTTGATATAGTTGATGAGTATGGGGCTGATATTTTAAGAATGTGGGTTACGTCTTCAGATTATCATAGTGAAATCAGACTTTCAAAAGATATTTTAAAACAGGTATCAGAGAATTACAAAAAAATAAGAAATACAGTAAGATTTCTTATTGGAAATACTAATGACTTTGATTCAAATAAAGATTATCTTGAATATGAAAATAGAGACGAATTAGATAGATATATGATGTATAAATTAAATAAGTTTATAGAGTATGTTAATGAGTCGTATTCAAATTATGATTATCATTTAGTATATAGTGAAATTCATAGATTTTGCACAGTAGAGTTATCAGCTAAGTATTTAGACGTTATAAAAGACAGATTATATACTTTTAATGTATCACATCCTTTAAGAAGAAGTTCTCAATCAACAATGTATGATATACTTTATACTTTAACTAGAGTAATCTCTCCAATTTTGGCGTTTACTTCTGAAGAAATATACTCATATATGAATATAAAAGGTGAAAAGAAAGTAAGTATTTTACTTGAAGATTTCCCAAATGTAGACAATAAATATATGGATGATAAACTAATTGAAAAGTGGAACAGAATTTTTGAAATAAAAGAATTGTTAGCAAAACCTATAGAAAATGCAAGAGCAGATAAAAAGATTGGTAGTGCATTAGATGCACAAGTAACAATATATACTAAAGAAAAAGATTATGAGTTTATAAAGGAAAATTTAAAAGAAATTGAACTCGTTGCAATAATTTCTGAGTTAAATGTTGAAGAAACTAATGAAGACTTTAATGTAGAAGTAGAAAAATCAACTGGAGTTAAATGTCCAAGATGTTGGACTTACTCGCATGAATTTTCTGATGATGGAATTTGTATGAAATGTTATAAAAATATGTAAAGATATAAAGCTTGAGTATAAAAAATACTCAAGTTTTTTGTGTATTGACATAAATAAAAACTTTTGATATAATATGGTATACATAAATATAAAAACCGAGTTGATTATAGGAGGTATTATTATGAATTTTTATAAGTTAATGATGAGTGCAGGACATTTTCTATGTGGTAATTATTATTTTTATCCTTTTAAAAAAGATAAAGACCAATTCTTAGCTATAATTGATAAATCATCTATATTTTCTAATGATCCAATACATAAAGTTTGTCAAAATAGAAGTTTAGAATTTTGCAAAAATAGTTTTACTAGAAATAAATATGATTCTAAAAAGATTGATGCTTGTTTGATGTTATATAATTTATCTAAGGGAGAACATATATTTAAAAATAGAATAGATTATATAAAGAGATATAGGAGTAATATAAAGCAAAACTTTATTGATAGTAATATGAGTTATTGCGGAGTTCTATTGGATAATGAGTGGATAATATATAGAAGTATTACTACACTTGGAATATATGGAATAATATTAGATTCTAACCATATTTTGAGAGGGATTGTAACTGTAGATTATAGTTTTAATTATTTTCAATTTTGGGATATAGAAGATATTAAAACACTAGAAGGATATAAGGAGGGAATGTTTGACTTTTTAATTAATTTTATTGATAGACAACTTTCTAATGAATGTGAAAGAGTATTATTAAGTGAAAAATTATCTAAAGAAGATTTATTAAAAGTTCCTAATATCTTAGACATGTTTAATCAAAATGTAAATCCTAAGACTAGATATAATATTAATGGATTTGACAGAAGAAGAAAGAATTTTGTTACTGGAAGCTTTTTTGATGTTAATGGCTTTTCTTTTTGTGGTAAACATAGAGATACTAATACAGATTTTGATTTAAATGGAATGTCTGCTTATGGTGTATTTCAAGATGAACCATATAAAGTTGGATTTAATGGATATACAACTAGAGGATTTAATGCAGGTTATATCCATAAAGATACTGGTACAAAGTTTGATAGTAATGGACTTAATATTGATGGTGATACTGAAGAAGTTGCTATACAAAAAGAACGTGAAAAGAGAATAAAAAAAGCTAAGGAAGCTTTGGCTAGGGCAGAAGTTGATTTAGAGGATGCCAAAAATAGAAAAGCTGAAGCATTAAAGCTTTTGGAAAAAGAAAGTGTTAAAGTATAAATTTTTATAAAAAGGTTTCAAAAATATAACTAATACATATTATATAATAGTATTAGTTATATTTTTTATTGGGGGAAACATACTATGGAGAGATTAGTTTATTGTGATTATAGTGCTACAACATTTGTAAAACAGGAAGTTTTAAGAGAAATGCTACCATATTTTAGTACTAATTTTGGCAATGCATCTGCAGTATACTCTATTGCAAGAAAGTCAAGAGAAGCAATAGATATTTCAAGAAAAAAAGTTGCTTTGGCATTAAATTGTAATAGTGATGAAGTATATTTTACTGCTAGTGGTAGTGAAGCTGATAATATGATTTTACTTGGTATAGCTAGAGCAAATAAGAATAAAGGAAGACATATTATAACTTCAAAAATAGAACATTTAGCTGTACTTAATACTTGCAAGGAGCTTGAAAGAGAAGGATTTGAAGTTACTTATTTAAATGTAGATAAAAATGGTATTGTTAATTTAGATGAATTAAGAAATTCTATAAGAGATGATACAATTTTAATATCAATTATGATGGCTAATAATGAAGTTGGAGTAATTGAACCTATAAAAGAAATAGGAGATATTGCAAGACAAAATAACATTATTTTTCATACAGATGCAGTTCAAGCGGTGGGACATATAATTATTGATGTAAACGATATGAATATTGATGCATTATCTATTTCAGCTCATAAATTCTATGGTCCAAAAGGAATAGGTTCTGCATATATAAAAAGAAATATAGATTTTGATCCTGTTATACTTGGTGGACATCAGGAACATTGTAAAAGGGCAGGAACTGAAAATGTACCTGGTATCGTTGGAATAGGTAAAGCTATTGAGATTGCAAATTTAAACCTAGAAGATCATAACTATAATATATCATGCTTAAGAGATTGCTTATTAAAAGAGATAAAAAATAATATAGATGGAGTAATAATAAATGCGGATATAGAAAATAAGTTACCAGGTAGTATAAGCCTATCTATAGATGGTGTAGATTCGAGGAATTTATTATTAATGTTAGATATGAATGGAATATGTGTTTCAAGTGGTAGCGCATGTAATTCAAATAGTATTGCTCCATCACATGTCTTAACAGCAATGGGATTATCCTTAAAACAGGCTTTAAGCACAATTAGAATTACATTAGGTGATAAAAATACAATGGAAGATATAAAGTATATAGCATATGTACTAAAAAATGTAGTAATAAATTATAGGAAAAAATAGATGTTACTAAAAAAAATGAGTTATACGTATTTTATGTATAGCTTTTTTTGTGAAATTTATATAATTTTATAAGTTTTTTTTGAAAAAGTATTGATTTTTACATTTTTTTGTACTAAAATTATAAACAAGTGGTACAAAGTGGTATAAAGTGGTACAAAGTGAGGTGAGTTTTTAATGTTACTTGGAGAGTACAATCATAGTTTAGATACAAAAGGTAGAGTTAGTGTTCCTTCTAAGTTGAGAATGGATTTAGGAGAGTCTTTTATCGTTACTAAAGGTCTGGATAACTGCTTATTTGTTTATTCTAAAGAAGAATGGTTGACTTTTGAAACTAAATTAAAAACTTTACCATTAACTAATACTAATGCTCGTAACTTTGTAAGATTCTTTTTTTCAGGTGCCACTGAATGTGAAATTGATAAACAAGGAAGGATAAATATTCCACAAAATTTAAGAGAATATGCTAGTATTACTAAAGATGTAACAATTGTTGGGGTTGGTACAAGAGCAGAAATTTGGGATAGAGATAAATGGAATGTTTATAATTCTGATGAAAATTTAAATGTAGATGAAATAGCAAGTCAAATGTCTGATTTAGGCATTTAACTATATAAAACAAAAGAGTATTAATGTACAAAAGAAAAATGATTTATTAATAACAAAAGAAAAAATATTAAAGAACAAATGAAAAATGTATTGACAAAAGATAAAATAAAATTTAATAACAAAGGATAAAATCCTATTTGGATAAGATATAATTTAAAACAAAAGAAAAAATTATAATAAACAAAAGATAAAGCATTAGAATATATTATAATTTAATAGACAAGGAATAAAAGGAAAATGGAATTTAAACATAAGTCAGTACTTCTTAATGAATGTATAGAAAAATTAAATATTAGAAGTGGATTAATATATGTAGATGGAACTTTGCGGCGGAGGCGGACATTCTTATGAAATTTTAAAGAGACTAGATGGAAGTGGAAGACTTATAGGGATAGATAGAGATAAAACAGCAATTGAGGCAGCAAAAGAAAAATTGAAAGAATTTGCTAATTTTAAAATTATACATGATAATCATGCTAATATATTAAATATATTAAGAGCATTAGATTTAGCTGGTGTAGATGGCATTTTATTGGATTTAGGAGTATCTTCTTATCAATTAGATGAACCATCCCGTGGATTTAGTTATATGCAAGATAGTAAGTTAGATATGAGGATGAATACAGAAGATAGTATCAGTGCATATGAAGTTGTGAATAATTATAGTGAAGAAAAATTGGCTAAAATATTCTTTGAGTTTGGAGAAGAAAGATATTCAAAAAGTATTGCAAAAAATATTTGTTTAAGAAGAACAGAAAAGAATATAGAAACGACTTTTGAATTAGTAGATATAATAAAATCTTCAATGCCAAGTAAATCATTAAATGAAAAGCAGCATCCTGCAAAAAGAGTATTTCAAGCTATAAGAATAGAGGTAAATGAAGAGTTAGCTTTGTTAAAAAAAACTGTAATAGATAGTATTAAAGCTTTAAATAGAAATGGAAGACTTGCAATAATAACTTTTCATTCTTTGGAAGATAAAATAGTAAAACATACATATGAAGAAATGGAAGGTAGATGTACTTGTCCAAAAGATTTTCCAGTATGTGTTTGTAATTTTAAATCTTATGGAAAAATAATTACTAAAAAACCAATAATACCAACTGAAGAGGAATTAAGTCAAAATCCAAGAGCGAGGAGTGCAAAGCTTAGAGTTTTTGAAAGAAACTAATATTCAGGCAAAAAAAGAGGTGAAATTTGATGCCAGCTAAAAAGCTATATGATGACTATTATGAGTCTGGTTCTACAGCAAGAAAATATAGTGATTATACAAAAGTAAGCCCTAGAAAAAATGTTAAAACAGGTAAGAATAAAAGTTTAAAAAGAGAGAAAATAAAAAAGAAAAATAATATATCAATAATAGCTTTTATACTTTGTGTATTTACTATGACTATGGTTATTACTTATCGTTTTAATATTATTAGTGAGAAGAATTTAGAAACACAAAATTTAAAAAGTGAATTGTCTAAGGTGGAGTCTAGTCTAATTACTTCACAAATTGATGTAGAACAAGGAACAGATTTAAATAAAATAGAAGCATATGCTAAACAACAGCTTGGTATGCAAAAACCGGATAAAAATCAAACTATATATGTAGATACATCTTTAAATGATTCTACTGTAGAGGTTGAGGAAGAAGTTGATATTTTAGATAAAATTATAGAGGGCATCAAAGATATAATAAATAAGATATTTTAAAAAAAGAGGAATAACCAAGACAAATTATAAGTATTATGTATTAGAACTTTAATTTGACTTGGTTTTATTTGTATTATATGGTATAATCTAAAAAAAGAGGTGAAAAAAATTTGGCATATATGTCTCTAAAGAATCAAAAGAGAATTATAAAGATATTAATAGTTTGTGGAATACTTGCGATAATATTATTTTTAAGATTAATATATATTCAAATAATAAAATCAGGACATTATACTCAAATGGCTTATGATCAGCAAACTAGACAAAGAACTGTTGCTGCTAAAAGAGGGACAATATATGATGCTACTGGAACTAAAGTTTTAGCCCAAAGTATATCAGTAAATATAGTTACGGTGGTTCCAAATAGTATAGATAAAGAGGATAAAGAAGCAGTTGCAACAAAATTAGCAGAGATTTTAGAGTTAGATAAAGATGAAGTCTTAAAAAAAGTAAATAAAAATTCATCAAGTGAAACGATAGCTAGTAAAGTAGATAAAACGAAGGCAAATGAAGTTCTTCAGTATATAAGTGATGAGGGAATATCTGGTGTCAGAGTAGATGAAGATACAAAGAGAGTTTATCCATATACTGAATTATTAGCTCAAGTTTTAGGATTTGTAGGTACTGATAATCAAGGTTTGGCTGGAGTAGAAGCATATTATAATGATGAACTTTCTGGTATACCTGGAAAAATCGTAGGTAGTACTGATGGAAAAGGAAGAGAGACACCATTTACTAATGAACAGTATATTGCACCGATAGATGGTAATGATATTGTTTTAACTATTGATGCTACTATACAAAGTATAGTTGAAAAATATTTAGATAAAGCAGTAAAGGAAAATGATGCAGAGTATGGAATGGCAGTTGTATTAAGACCTTCAACTGGAGAAGTATTGGCAATGTCTACTATGCCGACTTTTGATCCTAATAATCCTTTTGAGCCATATACTGATGAATTAAAAGAAAAGTGGGATACTTTAAGTAAAGAGGAAAAAAGCACAGAACTAAATAAAATGTGGAGAAATAAGGTTATATCAGATACTCAAGAACCAGGGTCAACGTTTAAAATAGTCACAGCTACTGCTGCTCTGGAAGAAAATATTACTTCTCTTGATAATGAAGGTGAGTTTAATTGTTCTGGAAGTATGAAAATTGGTACTTGGACAATTAAATGTTGGAGATATCCAAGAAATCATGGAAGTCAGTCTTTAAGAGAGGGAATAATGAATTCATGTAATCCTGTTTTTATGCAGGTTGGTCAAAGAATTGGAATAGACACTTATTGTAAATATTTATCCGCTTTTAATTTAGATTCTAAAACTGGTATTGACTTGCCAGGTGAGGCTACTGGAATAATGCATGATCCTAAAACGATGACTGCAATAGATCTTGCAACTACTTCGTTTGGTCAAACTATACAAATTACAACTTTACAAACAGCAGTTAATTATGCTGCAGTTGCAAATGGTGGAAATTTAGTTCAACCATATGTGGTTAAAGAAATAAAAAGTGGAAATGGTAATTATGAAAAGAAAATTGATTCTAAAATATTAAAACAAGTAATGTCTAAAACAACTGCAGATTCTCTTCTTAGTGCATTAGAGAGCACTGTGACTGATGGAACAGCAACATCAGGTGCAGTTAGAGGATATAGGGTGGCTGGAAAAACTGCAACTGGTGAAAATGGAAGAGGAGAAAATTTAAAATACTTAGCTGGATATGCTGGTATTGCTCCTGTATCTTCTCCAGAATTGGTTGTTGTTGTTAATTTATTCGATCCCAAAGGTGTTTCAGGTCATGGTGGTGCAACACTTTGTGGACCAGTTGTAGGTTCAATTCTTGATGAATCTTTGAGATATTTAAATGTACCAACAGATTATACTTTAGAAGAAAGTAGTATTAAAGAATTAGTAATACCAGATTTAACTTCAAAAACAGTTGCTGAAGCTAAAACTATTCTTGAAGAACAAGGTTTTTCTCTTGAGTCTGATACAACACTTTCAGATGATAGTATAATTAAAGATCAAATACCAAAGGCTGGTGCTTCTTTAATGGAAGGTTCTACTGTTAGGGTATATGTTGATGACACACAACCACAGACGGTAGAAGTACCAGATGTTAGGAATAAAACTGCTGAAGCTGCGACAAAAATATTTAAGAATGCAGGTTTAAATGTAAGAATTGTTGGTTCTGGATATGTACTTACGCAAGATCCAACACCAGGCAGTGTAATTCAAAAAGGGTCTATTGTTACTATAAAATGTGTAAGTACTACTGATTTACCATAGAGTTTATATAATATTTACAAATAAATTTATAATATGATATAATTATATATATTTTTGAGATTGGAGGAAGCATATGCTTTTACAATATTTAATTGAAGAATTAGAGGATAAAGAAGTATTAGGAGATACAAATATAGACATAAGAAAAGTAGAGTACGATTCTAGTAAAGTACAAGAAGGAGATGCTTTTATAGCAATTAAAGGATATGAGTTTGATGGAAATATATTTTTAGAACAAGTTATAACAAAAGGTGTAAAGTGTATAGTTGTTGAAAAAGATATTGATATTTCAAATCTTTATTTAAATGATATAACAGTGATAAAAGTATCTTCTTCAAGAAAAGCCTTAGCTATAATGTCTGCTGTATATTATGATCATCCAGCCCAAAAACTAAAGATTATTGGAATAACTGGAACTAAAGGAAAAACTACTACTGCATATATGATAAGAGATATACTTTTGGCATCACGGTAAAAAAACAGGGATGATAGGTACAATATATAATACATATGGAGATATACAGATAGAGGCTACTCGTACTTCACCAGAATCTTTGGATTTACAAAAGTTATTAAAAGATATGGTTGATGCACAAATGGAATTTGTGGTAATGGAAGTAAGTTCTCATGCATTAGAATTAGATAGAGTATATGGGATAAGGTTTAGTGTTGGAGTATTTACAAATTTAAGTGAAGAACATTTAGATTTTCATAAAACTATGGACAATTATTTAAATGCTAAGGCTAAATTATTTAGTATGTCTGATTTTGCTATAATTAATGGAGATGATATTTATGCTCCAAGGCTAAAAAAGATGATTAATACTAAAGTAGCTACATTTGGTTTAGATAATGATGTGAATTTAACTGCAACAGATATACGAATTAATGCAGATTATGTAGAATTTAAAATGTATATAAATAAAATGCTAGAGACAATTCATGTAAATATTCCGGGGCGTTTTACTGTATATAATAGTTTAGCTGCTATAGGAGTTTGTAGTTTATTTAATTGTCAAATAGATGCTATCCTTTTAGCACTTAATAATGTTAAAGTACCTGGTAGAAGTGAAATAGTAGATATTCAAAAGACTTTTACAGTAATGATAGATTATGCACATAATCCATCTAGTTTAGAGGCTATACTTACAGCAACTAAAAAACATGCTAAATCAAGAGTTATATGTGTGTTTGGTTGTGGAGGAAATAGAGATAAATTAAAGAGGCCTGTTATGGGAGAAATCGCAGGTCGCTTGGCTGATTTTACTGTTATAACTACAGATAATCCACGAGATGAGGATCCAAAGCTAATAATGAATGATATAGAAGAAGGAATAAAGAAAACAAGAGGATTATATAAAATCATAGAAAATAGAAAAGAAGCAATAAAATTTGCTATGAGAATTGCTTGGAAAAATGATATTATAGTAATTGCAGGCAAAGGTCATGAGACATACCAAATATTAAAGAACAATAAAAAAATAGCATTTGATGAAAGAAAAATTGTAAAGCAATTAGCTGAAAGTATGGAAGATAAAAATATATAGAATTTAAAAAGGAGAAAAATATGAATACACAAACGCTTAATTTAATTATTGCATTTGCTGCAACATTTATTTTAGGGATTATTATAGTCCCAAGATTAAAAAAATTTAAGATAGAGCAGGTGGTTAGAGACGATGGACCAAAGACACATTTAAAGAAAAATGGAACTCCGACTATGGGTGGTATTATAATGCTTATAGTTTTACTTGCTATACTTGGTTTTCATGCTGTTTCAAATCATGTCTTGATTTTGCCTATTGTAGCAATACTTGGATTTGGAATAATAGGATTTATAGATGATTATAAAAAATTAATAAAGAAGGATACAAAGGGGCTTTCACCATTAAAAAAGGTTTTAGGTCTATTTATAGTTACTGCAGTTTTTATAATATTATATTTAAATGTGTTTGGATTTGGAACCGATATAATTATCCCATTTATTGATCAGCCAATTACTTTATCTCTTGGAGCATTTGTTGTGTTTACAGCATTTATTTTACTTGCTACTTCAAATGCAGTTAATTTAACTGATGGACTAGATGGATTGGCTTCAGGAGTTGTAGCTATAATAATGACGTTTTTTACTATTATTGCCGTAAAACAGGGAGATAACGATATGATACTGCTGGGTAGTGTTACTGTTGGAACTTGTCTTTCATTTTTAATATTTAATTTTCATCCAGCTCATGTATTTATGGGAGATACTGGCTCACTTGCACTTGGAGGAGCCGTTGCAAGTATTGCTATAATGTTAAAAATGCCATTATATCTTGCAATAATAGCGTTTGTTTGTATTATTGATACTTTATCTGTGATGTTACAAGTCATATTTTTTAAAATAACTAAAGGTAAAAGATTATTTAAAATGGCACCATTTCATCATCACCTTGAGTTAAGTGGTATGAAAGAAACAAAAGTAGTAGTTATTTTTTGGATAGTTACAGCAATTTGTGCGTGTATTGCATACTTTATTTAAGTAGGGGAGATTAATGGGAAAAATTAAGGTTGTAGGTCAAAGTAAGGATAAGAAAAATAATAGTTTAGATTTTGGAATGTTAGTAACGATAATAATATTACTTTGTTTTGGATTGGTTATGGTATCCTCAGCTAGTTCGTACCATGCTTTAAGTACTTACAACAATAGTAATTATTTATTTACTAGACAATTGATATTTGCTCTTGTTGGTGTAGTTGCTATGTTTATAATTTCTAAGATAAATTATAGGATATTTGCAAAATGGAGTTATTTATTTTATATAATAGCATTATTACTTTTAATAGCGGTACTTACTCCACTTGGAGTTACTAGAAACGGAGCCACAAGATGGCTTGGTTTTGGAGCATTAGTTTTCCAACCATCAGAAATAATGAAAATTGCCTTAGTTTTAGTAACAGCAACATATATATCTAAAAATTATAAAAAAATGAATAGTATAAAGGGATATATTATTCCTGCGCTTTTGCTTTTTGCAGTTATATTAGTAATGTTTTTACAAAAACATATGAGTGGAACTTTAGTAATGGTTGTAGCTTCTGCTTCGATAATATTTGCCAGTGGAATTAAAATAAAAATTAAGTATGTTATAGCTTTAATTTTAGTTGGAGCATTAGCAGTTGGGGCTTTTATTATTGCTGAACCATTTAGACTTCAAAGAATTTTATCTTTTACTAATCCAGAAGAAGATATAACTGGTGGAAATTGGCAAGCAGCTCAAAGTTTATATGCAATAGGTTCAGGGGGGATTTTTGGAAGAGGCTTAGGTCAAAGTAGACAAAAATATCTTTGGCTTCCTGAGGCTCAAAATGACTTTATTTTTTCAGTGCTTGGAGAAGAACTTGGGCTTGTTGGAACCACATGTGCCTTAGCTTTATTTGCATTTTTTATCTATAGAGGTTTTAGGATTGCTATAAATGCTAAAGATATGTTTGGCTCATTAGTTGCTACTGGAATTACTAGTGTATTTGCTTTGCAAATTATAGTTAATATTGCAGTTGTTACATGTACGATGCCAGTTACGGGTATGCCACTTCCATTTTTTAGTTATGGAGGAACCGCTTTATTTATAAATTTATGTGCAATGGGAATACTTTTAAGTGTTTCAAGGAGTTGTAAAAATTAAAATATGAATAAAACAAGTGAAAAAAGAATGTTAAATAAAAAAGTTTTAATATTTGTAGTATTTTTATTAATTTTAAATATAATTAATTTTTGTTGGTTAAATATATTTGATTTTTCAAATACTGTAACAAATATATTTGATTTGATGTTTAGACAGCTAAGTGATAATGATTTGTCTGATGTATTAAAAGTACTTTTATTTCCGGTTTTTATAGCTTCAGCAGTCATAACAATAGGTTTAATTATAACAAATATTGTAGCTGTAAATATATTTAATAGGTTATTTTTAAAAAAAGATGTAATTGTTATTAAAGAAGAACTTACTAAATATGTTAAAATAATAATATTTTTGGTATCGCTTAGTACGTCAATAATATTATTATATAATTGTATGAATAATAATGTTGGTGTTAAAAATCCTAATATTAATGTTGATTTATTTTTTACAATGGGGATATATTTGTTTTTTATTATACAGTTATATATAGCTTTTTTTTCAAAGTTAAATAAGATTTCATCATAGTAGTGTATATAAAAGTAAGGAGAATTAATTAAATATGAAAGTAGTTTTAGCATGTGCAGGAACAGGTGGGCATATTAATCCTGCAATTGCAATTGCAAATATAATTAAAGAACGAGAAAAAAATTCTGAATTTTTGTTTATTGGAACTAAACAGGGATTAGAAAATAAATTAGTGAAGCAGGCAGGTTATGATATAGTACATATTAGAACTGGCAAAATAATACGTTCTTTAACTCTTAAAAATATTAAACAAATGTATAATGCATATAGAGGAATTTCTGATGCCAAGAAAATTTTAAGAGAATTTAACCCTGACATTGTTATAGGTACTGGGGGATATATATGTGTTCCAGTTATGTTTGCATGTGATTTTTTAAAAATTCCATATGTATTGCATGAGAGTAATTCTTTTCCTGGTGTATCAGTGAAGTTATTAGCCAAGAAAGCTGCGTGTATTATGGTAGGATTTGAAGAAGCTAAAAATAGAATACGATCTAAAGATAAGGTCGTTTTTACTGGTACGCCAGCTAAATTTAGTGAAGATTCATATAGTAAATTAGATAAGTTGAATTGTAAAAAAGAATTAGGGGTAGATAAAATAAATAAAAAAATAGTACTTGTTACGTGTGGAAGTCAAGGTGCTAAGAAGATAAATGAGACTATATTGGAATTATTAAGAAAGTATCAAGATGAAGATGTTTATTATATATTAGTTACTGGTGATAAAAACTATATTGATATAAAAAAGAAAAAAGAAGAAATAGAAAAAGATATTAATAAATCTTTAGACAATTCTATTAGACTTGAAAAATTTGTATATGATATGGAAAAGATGTATAAAATTTCAGATCTTTGTGTGACAAGAGCTGGTGCAATGACAATAACTGAACTTACTATTTCTAAGAATAGAGCGATACTTATTCCACTTCCTTCTGCAGCTGAAAATCATCAGTTTTATAATGCAAAAGTATTAGAAAAGGCTGGGAATGGAAGAATAATAGAACAAAAAGATTTAAATGCAGAAAAATTACATACTATAATAAAAGAAATGTTAAATTTTAGTGATAAATGTTATTTGGATGGTATGTCTAAAATTTTAGTAAATGATGTGAATGAAAGAATATATAGATGTATAATAAACGCTGTAAAAAAGTAGGTGATGTACTTGGAAAAACTTGAATATAAAAGAAGTAGGACAAGCAATAAAAATAGAAATGTATTAAATGAGAATTTAAAAAATAGTAAAAATAAAAAAAATGTAGTAAATAAAAAGCATAAAAAGAAAAAAATACTTTTTATTTTTATAATTCTTTTCATAACGCTTTTAGTTATTGGTGGTTATCTTCTTTTTACACTTCCAACTTTTAATTTAGAAGCATTTCAAATAGAGGGAACTGATAGGTATTCAAATGATGAAATTATAGAAAAATTAGGATTAAAAAAAGGAGAAAATATATTTATTCAGTTGTTAAAGAGAGATCAAAATAATATAAATTCATTATCTTATATACAATCTGTTAATATAAATATTGTATGGCCTAATAAGTTAGATATAAAAATAACAGAGAGAGTAAGTGTTTATTTTGCATTTGATAAAGAAAAGAATAAATTTTATAAGATTGATAAAGAAGGGTATATTTTAGAAGAAGGAAATATAACAGAAAAAACTAATAATGAATTATTAGTTTACGGATTTATTTTTGATGATGAAGTTATTTTAGGTAGTAGAATAAAAGAAGTTGATATATCTAAAATAAATATTTTTAATAATATAAAAGAGGAATTTGATAAAAATAGTATTAACGGCAGTATTACTAAGGTAAATTTTGAAAATTCCTTGACAACTATAACCTTAAATGATAAACTTAATGTGATATTTCCAAATGATACGGATATTGAGTATAAAATGTCATTTTTTAAGAGTATTTTATCAAAAATTGGAGAAGATAGTGTTGGAGTAATAGATATGACAAAAACTGATCCTGTATTTTCAAGTTTTTAAAGGAGGGGGCAAAATCATTGGCAGAAAAAAAAGTAGAAAAAGCAGAAACAAAAGAAAAGAATTTTAAGAATGAAAAGATTAAGAGAATTTGGAATAAAATAACAGTTTTTTTTAAGAAATATTCTATAGTTTCATATTCTGTAATAGGAGTAGCTTTATTTTTCTTAAGCATGATGCTTACAGCACAAATGAAAAGTATGAGTGATACTGAAGAAATGCTTGCTGGAAAAAGAGAAACGCAGCTTGCTGATGATTTAGTAACACTTCAAAGAAAATACGATGATTTAAAGCAAAAATATGATGATAGTACAAAAGTTGTTGAAGAATATCAAAGTAATTCGGCAACTAATAGTACCTTGATAAGTTCAATGAAAGAACAAATTACAAGTTTAAGTGCAATGGCTGGAACCACAGATTTAAAGGGAGAGGGGATAGTTATAACTTTAAATGATGGCTCAAAGGTGACAGATGCTGATTTAAGGTCGGATAGTTTAGTACATGATAGCGATTTACTTACAGTTGTTAATGAATTAAAAGCAGCTGGTGCGGAAGCTATTAGTATAAATGGTCAAAGAATAATAGCAACTTCTGCTATTAGATGTGTAGGTCCTGTTATTCAGGTTAATTATCAAAAAGTAGCTGCACCTTTTGAGATTAAAGCTATAGGAAATGCTCAGTATCTTGAGAGTGCTATGACTATAAAAAATGGAGTTGTGGATTTATTAAAAGAATATGGAGTTAGTGTTACAATTTCACGTCAAAGTGATGTACAAATACCAAAGTATGAAGGTACTCAAACCTTTAATAATGCAACCACTGTTGAAGAATAGAAAGGAGAGTATAAAAATGGCTGGAATTATAATAATAATTGGGTTTGTCGTTGCTGGTATACTTACTGGTTTAAATATTGTTGTACCTTATTCGTACTCTCAATATATTGCAGTTGCTATTCTTGCATGTCTTGATTCAGTATTTGGGGCATTGTTTGCTAATATTGAAAAGAAATTTAAACTTAATATATTTTTATCTGGTTTTGTGTGTAATGCTTTAGTAGCAATATTTTTGGTATATATTGGTAGTAAACTTAATGTTGATATATATTTAGCAGTAGTAATAGTATTTACAGGTAGACTTTTAAATAATTTGACTGGTATAAGAAGAGATTTTGTTCAAAAAATGGATAATAAAGAAACAAGATTTACTTATAAACTAAAAAAGAAAAGATCTAAAGAAAATTTAGAAGAAGTAAAATAGAATATAATATAATTAATGTTTAATTGCTAAAAATAAGGTGTCTAGAAAAAATCATTTTCTAGACACCTTATTTTTATTTTTAAATAAAATAGAATTTAATTTTTAAGTATCATAAATAAATTTAAAATTAATATAAATGTATTAAGTAAGTGAAAAGGAAGGGATTTTATGGTTAAAATAAAAAATTATGTATTTAGTTTGACTATTGCATTTTTAATTGCAGCAATTCTTTTATGTTTGTGCGCTATTATTTTTGCATATACTAATATTAATGATAGATACCTACAAACTTTTGTATTTGGTTGTGTTATAATTTCTACATTAGTTGGTGCAACTATTTTAGCAAAAAAAATAAAAGAAAAGGGCCTTTTAATGGGAGGAATATTTGGTGTAATTTATGTATTTTGTATATTTTTAATTACATCTATAGCATATACTGGATTTGTATTTACTAATACGTTATTAATTTATTTAGTTATAAGTTGTATAGCACGGTATTATTGGTGGAGTAATTGGAGTTAATATTTGAGAAACGGTGGATTAAATGATTAAAAATTTATTATCTAATATAAATGATAAAATAGTAAAATTCGACAAATATTTGATGAATAATAGAAAAGTAAAAGCAGTAATATTAGCAACATTTTGTGTTTTTTTATTAGTTTTTGCTTATTTTCTATTAAATTATAAGGATTTAGTAGAGGTATATAATTTAGAAAAAAAAGTATCTGATAAATTAACTGATATGAAAATTGCCTTGGGTGGAGAAGCAGTAGGAATTAAACTTTTAGCTGCAGGAGTATTAGTAATGGGACTGGATAGAACTGATACAGATTTGCAAATAGGAGATATAATATTAAGTGTAAATGGTAATAAAATCGAATCAAGTAGTGAACTTGATAAATATGTAAAAGAGTCCTCTGGAAAAGAATTAATATTAAATGTTACTAGACAAGAAGAAAATTTTGAAACTAAGATACTCCCAAATATAGATGAAATAAGTGGAGAATATAAATTAGGTTTGTGGATAAAAGATAGTAGTGCTGGTGTTGGAACAGTTACTTTTTACGATTTAAATTCAAATAAATTTGCCGCTTTGGGACATGGTGTAACAGAGACAAAGGAGAATTATATTTTACCAATAACTGCAGGAGGCATTACTAATACTACTATTTATTCTATAAAAAAAGGTATTGCTAAAGTACCTGGTGAATTAAAAGGTTCCATTACTAATAATATACTAGGGCAAATAAATGGGAATACGGATAAAGGAATTTATGGAGAAATTACAGATAAAAAATTAACTGAAAATAAACAAGAAGTAGAAATAGTACCTAAAATAAAAATTAAAGAGGGAAAGGCAACAATACTATGTACTTTAGATGATAATGTAGTTAAAGAATATGAAATTAACATAGAAAAAGTGTTACTTACTTCCACTGGAAATAAAAATATGATTATAAAAATTACTGATGATGAACTTATAGAAAAAACAGGTGGGATAGTTCAAGGTATGAGCGGTTCCCCAATTTTACAGGATGGAAAATTAGTTGGCGCTGTAACACATGTATTTTTAAATGATCCAACTCGTGGATATGGTGTGTTTATAGAAAATATGATTGAAGATATGAGTAATTTATAATTAATAAAATATATTATTTAAAAAAATGGGGCATTTTATTCAGCAGTCTCATTTTTTATTGCCCTTTTTTATTATCTTATAAGCTCAACATAAGTATACAAATTGTTGGTTGATTTGTATGTAATATATTAATTATAATATATTTATAAATATAGAAAATATTGTATTAGAGAATCGGAGGTGTAAAAATTATGTGATTAAATATAAAAATTTAACTTAAAATAAAAATGTGTATTGTACAAAAAGGAGAAATATAGTTTGAAAGAAAAATTTATAAAAATAAAACCAAATTAATAGAAAAAGGGCATAGTTCCCCCTTACCCCCATAGATTTAATTATATAACGGGAGTAGATTCTGATATTTTGGATTGTATTAAAGTTTGTAAATCATCAATTGTTAAACCAAGAGAAATTAGCTGCTTAGTTGATTGCATAAAATTGTTTTTAGTAAATTTAATTTTATCTTTATCAGAGGTTTCAACTTTTGATAAGTCAGTTGGATTAAAAAATTCACCAGTTGAAAGCATATGATAAATAGCAACTAATATTTTTCTGGCAATAGCAATATAAGCACGTTTCTTACCACGACGTTTAGAAAGTACATTGAATTTGTTGGTATAGTAAGCATTATCTTTATCTTTTACAGCACAATGTGCAACTTCAACAAGTGCAGGTTTAAGATAAACACCAGCTCTAGAAATTTTAACAGATTTCTTTTTACCAGCAGATTCATTACAACCAGGAGCTAAGCCAGCCCAAGAGGCTAAACGATAGTGTGAAGAAAATTGACTCATATCAGTACCAATTTCAGAAATAATAGTTATTGCAGATTTACGGTCAATACCAGGAACAGAACATAAAAGAGTAATAGCACTTTCATAAGGTGCAATGATAGAATCAATTATTTCTCTTACAGTTTTAATTGATTTATCTAAATAATCAATATGTTTCTGAATAATGTTTATACGTTGCTTTTGAGCATCTTGCCATGAAATACCATTTATTGAATTAAGAATATCTTCATTGGATGATTTGCAATGTTTATCAATATTTTTTAAAATATCTTTGTCGTTGTACTTATTTTGTGATAAAATAGTATTGATGATAGCAGAAGATGTTTTACCAAAAATATCAGAGAAAACCATATCTAATTTGCAATTACCAACAGTAAGTGGTGTTAGAATAGATATATAGACACAAAATTTTACGAAATCGTGAAAATATGATATAATGATTTTATGTAAAAAA
>CALXJF010000002.1 GCA_944388575.1 uncultured Clostridia bacterium | reverse complement strand
ATTAAATTTTCATTACAAAACCATTACAGCAGATACGTTTTAGCTTTTTTTATTTTAAAAACCATTATCTAGTAACTCCTAATAATTATCATAATTTATTCATAATATATTCATTACATTATAGTAAAATATAGTATAATACAATTAATATTTTATGGAGGAAATATGATAAATAAAAAAATAGCTTTAATACCGGCATATGAACCACAAGAAAATCTAATCGGATTAATTTCAGATCTAAAGAAAAATGATTTTAATGTAATTATCGTAAACGATGGTAGTGAAAAAAATATAGATATATTTAATAAATTACCTTCAAATATTATATTACTAACACATCAAAAAAATCAAGGAAAAGGTGCTGCTATAAAAACCGGATTAAAATATATAAAAGAACATTTTAACTCGCCATATTTTATTGTAACAATGGATTGTGATGGTCAACATACAGTAGAAGATGCGATAAAATTATGCGATGAAGTAGCTAATAATCCAAAAGAATTAGTAATAGGAAAAAGATTAATAAAATCTAAAACTCCCATAAAAAGTAAAATTGGCAATTTACTTACCAGATTTATATACAAATTAATAACAAGAGTAAATGTATATGACACGCAAACAGGACTTAGGGCTTTTAGTGATGAGCTAATAGATATTTTTGATAATATTAAGGGAAATAGATACGAATATGAAATTAATGTATTACTAAAATGTGCATCACATAATATCAATATAAAAGAAGTGGAAATATCTACTATTTATTTTAATAATAATTCACGGATCTCACTTTAATACACTAAAAGACTCCTTTCTCATATACAAAGAAATATTAAAGTTTTCATTGTCTTCTATTATTTCTTTTGTAATAGACTACATACTTTACTTTTTAATTATACTATTTTTTAATAATATATTAATGGCAAATATCTTAGCTAGATTAATCAGCTCTTCACTAAATTACACAATAAATAGGAAAATAGTATTTAATTCAAATAATGGTATATGTACATCCGCAACTAAATATTTTTTATTGGCCTTAGCTACAATAATAATTAATACAATTATTATACAAGTACTCGTTAATTATTTGTTTATAAATGAATTATTAGCAAAACTTTTAGCCGAATTAATACTATTTGTTATTAGTTGGTTAATACAAAGAAATTTTATATTTAATTCTAAGGAGGCGATAATTTGAAGAAAAAATTTTACATTTTTTCTAATAGTAGAAACTATATTAAGATATTTAGTTATATTTATTTAATACTACTTTTTTCCTTTACTTTATATCTACTAATGGACACATTTGTAATAAAAAAGGTTTATAGTAATGTACCTGAAACTATTATTAATAACCAGGATTATAGTTTAACTAATAATACAAATGTTACAAATAAAATTATTACTGATAATAGCTATACTGATGAAAACATACAAATAGCCATTACTAATTATAGGGAATATGATACTTCGATATATGTTGCTGATATATTAATAAATAATCCATTTTATTTAAAAACAGCTTTTGCCCATAACTCATACGGAAAAAATGTAACGGAAAAAACTTCTAGTATCGCAATGCTATTTTAGCAATAAATGGAGACTATTATGGAGTTCAAGAAAGTGGATATGTTCTAAGAAATGGTATAATATATAGATCAACAAAATCAAATAATAAAGAAGATCTAGTTATATTTAAAGATGGTTCTTTTGATATTATAAATGAGGGTGATTTAAACTTAACTAATCTACTGAATAAAAATGCTTACAATGTTTTATCTTTTGGACCATGTCTTTTACTTAACAATAATATAATGGTTTCAGAAAATGAGGAGGTTCGGTAAATCAAAAGCAAGTAATCCTCGTACTGCTATTGGAATAGTAGATACTTTACATTATATATTTATCGTATCTGATGGTAGAACATCTGAAAGTAAAGGGCTATCATTATATGAATTAAGCGAATTTATGCAAAAATTAAATGTACAAATAGCATATAATTTAGACGGTGGTGGTTCTTCTACAATGTATTTTAATGGAAACATAATTAATAAACCTACAACAAATGGGACAACAATATCTGAAAGGAGTGTGAGTGATATTGTATATGTTGGATACTAAATTTTTTAAAAAACAAGCAAAAATATATTTATTATTTTCTGCTTTTTGTTGCATATTTGGTATTATTTATGAAATATTTAGTCAT
The DNA here is from genome assembly GCA_944388575.1 of uncultured Clostridia bacterium. GTDB lineage: Bacteria > Bacillota > Clostridia > TANB77 > CAG-465 > CAG-465. Next base: position 91,892 of record CALXJF010000002.1, on the reverse strand, counting down.
AATGTATATTCTTATTATATGCTACTATCTTTTCTGATACCATTAATTTTAGGTTTTTTACCATTCTACATTTTTTATACTTTAAAATTTAAAAATGTTGCAAATAAACATTCTATTACATTATATAATTGTAGTATTTTAACATTTACGTTAGCTAGTATAATTAAAGGTATATTAGATATATATGGAACTACTAACAAATTAATCTATGTATACTTAATAGCCGGATTAATTTTAATAATCTCAAGTTTTTTCTTAATATTAATTAGCAAAAAACAAAATGACTGATACTTTATTTTTAATATCAGTCATTTAATTTTTAAAAATTATTTTAAATTAAAGTCTATATAATGTTTCCTTTCCTTTAATCTAGTTATAATAGAATAATCATCTACACATAAATTATTATCTATTCCAAGACCTATTGATACATCTTTATCCCTCTCATGAAAATCACTACCAGCTGTACCTATCAAATTAAATTCATCACATAACTCTTTATACATATCAAACTCATCCTTTTTCATTCTAGGGTAATATATTTCAAGACCAGAAAGACCACATTCAACTAAAGGCTCTAAAAAAGCTCTAAGGTTTTTATAGTTAAATTTAAGACTACGAGGATGTGCTATCACTGGTACACCACCACATTTAATTATATTTTCAATCAACTCTTCTGGTGGCATTTTATTCCTTTCAACATGTGCAATCCTTCCATAGTCTAAGTATTTTGCATATGCATCTTCTGGTGTATAAGCATAGCCCAGTTTTACAATATATCTTGCTATATCATATCTACCAAAACTTTTCTTTTTAGTAAAAATTTGCATCTTTCTATATGATATATTCATACCGTTATTTTTTAAAATAGTTATTATCTTTTCATTTATTCCTCTTCTTTCCTCTTCATATTCATTAAGAACAGAATAAATTTTTGTTGATACATAATAAGCTAAAAAGTGGCAGACATGCGTTTTAGATATTCCATAGCAACTTAAACTAGATCCGATTTCCATTCCAGGTACTATCTCTATATTATTATATTTTTTATTACTATTTACTAACCGATGTGCTACCCTAAGCGATGATAAATTATAATGCTCTGTCAACGAAATTACTGAAACATTATTTAAATGTGCCATTTCTAAAATTTCTTCTACATCATGTTTCCCATCTGAATATTTACTATGTACATGTAAATCTATATATCCCATATTTCATACCTCCTATTAAGAAAGAACTTAAAAATCTTTTATGCTAATTATTATATCATTTATACAACTATTATTACAAGAATAAAGAAAAAATATATTAGAAATACTAAATCTTTAGTATTTCTAATATATTTAAAGTTCAAAACATTCTTTATACACTTCATTTTTATTAACACCTTTAAGTTTTGCTACTTTTTTTATAGCATCTTTTTTACTAAGACCATTATTTATTTCTTTTAGAACTAATTCTTTACTGCTTAAGTTAAACACATCTAAACTTTCTTCTTTAAGTATCAATTCTTTATCAATACCTTCTACTATTAAAACAATTTCACCTTTAATTGAATTTTCTCTTATATTAGCAATTTCATTTACTAAATCTGTATAAATAAATTCTTCATATATCTTCGTTAATTCTCTAGCTATACATATCTTTCTATTTCCAAAATACTCTAACATATCTTCTAAAGTAGATAGAATTTTATGAGGAGCTTCATAAAAAATCATCGTTCTTTCTTCATTTTTTAATTCACTTAACCTTAACTTACGTTGCTTTTTATTAATAGATAAAAAACCTTCAAATGTAAATCGTGTACTATCTAATCCGCTTCCAACTATAGCTGTAGTTAATGCTGTTACACCAGGAATAACTTCAATTTTATATCCAGTCGATATTAAATATTTTACAAGATTTTGTCCTGGATCAGAAATAATTGGCATTCCTGCATCTGAAACTAAAGCTAAATTTTTTCCATTATCTAAAAATTCTTGTACTTTTTTTATTTTATCATCTTCATTATGTCTATGATAGCTTATTAAATGCTTTTCTATATTTAAATGATTCAGTAACTTTAAAGTTTGACGTGTATCTTCAGCTAAAATAACATCCACATTTTTTAAAGTATCAATTGCTCTAAGTGTAATATCTTCTAAATTACCTATAGGCGTTCCTACCACATGCAATATTCCTTTTTCTCTCATTATAATTTTGTATTATTATATATTTAAAAGATTAAATATATCAATACTCTCCTTTCTTATTCTTTATATTAATTATATATTTCTATAAAATCTTTTGTATAATTTCCATTCTTATCATATTCAATTAACGGCTTTTCAATAATTACTTCATTTTTACCATCTTTGACATACTCTAATAAAACAATACTAGGTTTAGAATTTATATTTGGTTGAACAAATTTAATTCTCTTTGCTTCTAGTCTATATCTTCTGGCAATTTCAATTAAATCTACTAATCTTTCTGGCTTGTGGACAAGATATAATCTCCCTTTTGTATTCAAAAGATTTGAAGCACAAATAAATACATCTTCCAAAGTACACGTAATTTCATGCCTAGCAATATATTTTACATCTTCTTCATTAGCAATACCAGTCCCCACCGTTTTATATGGAGGATTACATATAATAATATCAACTGTTCCATTTTTTGAAATGTTTAATATTTCTTTTCTAATTTTTTCATAATTCTTAATATCCGATAAAAAGGGAATAATTTTTTCTTGCAAATTGTTATATTCTATATTTCTTTGTAAAAGGTCAAACATCTCTTTTTGCAATTCAACAGCTAATATTTTTCCGCATTTTTTCTTTTTAGATACTATGATTGATATTATACCGCTTCCACTACAAAAATCTATAATAGTACTATTAGAACTATTTGATCTTACAAAGTTTGCAAGTAATACACTATCCGTTCCAAAGCAAAAATACTTTTTATTCTGTATTAATTTTAAATTATCAATTCCTAATTCATCTATTCTCTCATTGTTACCTAGTATAATTTTTTTATCTTTCATACACTATATAATACCATAAAATAAGCTTTTTTTCAACAACATAATACCATAATCTTGTGCATATTTAAATATAATGTTAAAATATACTTATTATGAAAATAAATTATATTATTTTAAAAGAAGATAAAAATCAACAATTAAAAAATATCTTAAAGAATAAATTATACATTTCATCTGTACTACTTACAAAATTAAAGAAATTCAAATGTATAACAGTAAACGAAAAAATTGTTTTTACAAATTACATTGTAAAGGAAAATGATACGATTTGTGTGGATTTAACTAGTTTAGAAACAGAGCATAAATTTGAAGATAAATTTAAACTAGTTAATAAGCCTCTTGATATACTATACGAAGACGAATATTTGCTTATAGTAAACAAACCCTCTAATATGCCTATTCATCCATCAAGTAAAAATTACGAAAATACATTATCTAATATTGTTGCAAACTATTTAAAAAAACAGCAAATATATAACATTCATATTGTTACAAGACTTGATCATAATACTACTGGTATTTGTATATTTGCAAAAAACTCATATATTCAAGAGCTGTTTGTTAGAAAAAAACATATAATCAATTTACAAAAATGGTATTTAGCAGTTGTAAATGGAATTATGACAAAAAAGCATGATATTATAAATCTACCTATTTCAAGAAAAGAAAACACAATTATACTAAGAGAAGTTAATGAAAAAGGTGACGTTGCCAAAACAGAATATTATGTAGAAAAAGTAAATAAACGAAAAAACTTTAGTATTATTAATATTTTACTACATACTGGAAGAACTCACCAAATACGTGTACATATGTCATACATTGGTCATACTTTACTTGGAGATGACTTATATGCAAAAGAACAAAACGTTTTAAATATTGATAAATATATCTCAAGACAAGCTTTACATTGTAAAAAAATATGTTTTAATCATCCAATTACAAATAAATATATTGAGATTGAAGCTATGCCTCCAGAAGATATACAAAAATTAATAAATTACATCTAAAATAAATAAACTGTGAAAAATAACCTCCACAGTTTATTTATACTATTAAAAAATTTTTACTAAAAACTATGATTCCTTGCTCATATCAAATTCATCAAATATATTTCCTACAATTTCTTCTATTGCATCTTCCATTGTAATTATTCCTACAAAATTATCCTCTTTATCCTTGACTATAACCATAGCTTGATGTTTTTGCTGTAATAACTTAAAAATATCATCAACTTTATCATTTTTGTTTACTACGATAGCCTCATGCATAATATCAAGTAAATTTAACCTTTTATATTTTTTATGATATATAATAATATCTTTAATATTTAATATTCCTATTATATTATCTTTACTTTTATTATATATTGGCATTCTTGTATATTTCGATGAACGTATAGTATCCATTAATTCCTGCTTTTCAATATTAATATCAATTGAAACTACTTTTTCCTTAGGCGTCATTATTTGGTAGGCTTCAGTATCATTAAATGAGAACACATTAAATATTAGATTTTTTTCTCCCTCTTCTATTACTCCTTCATCTCTACCATTAGAAATTATAGCTTTTATTTCTTCTTCGGTCATAGCTTCTTCTTTACTTTCTTTTATTCCTAACATTTTTGCAACTAAATTAGTGGATTTTGTAAGTAGAAAGACAAAAGGATACGTCACCTTATTAAGTACAGAAATCATATTAACTACTGCATATGCTATTTTTTCTGGATAACACATTGCCATTCTCTTAGGCACTAATTCTCCAAAAACAAGCGTAAAATACGAAAGTATTATTGTTACTAAAATAACTATAATTGGTTTTAATATATTAGCAGAAACACTTAAAAAATCTAAATACAATACTATTTGATCTGCAAACGCTTCAGCTGCAAATGCACTCGCCAAAAAACCTGCTAATGTTATTCCTATTTGTATTGTTGCCAAAAAACCACTCGGATTATCCAATAATTTTTGTATTTTTATAGCTTTTTTATTCTTGCTTTTTATCTTCTGTTTTAATTCAAATTTATTTACGGATAAAAATGCTATTTCAGATGCTGCAAAAACACCATTAACTAATATAAGTATAATTACTACTATAACTTGTATAAACATCTAATTCCTCCATATCACATAAAAATTATATCATAATACATATTCTATGTCTATTGAAACTTAAGTAGAATTTTTTAAATCTTCTATAAAATCTCTTAAAGCAGCTGCTTTTTCAAACTCATATTTTCTTGCATACTCAAGCATCTCTTCAGTTAATCTTTCAATTGTTTCTTCAATTGTTTCACCTTTTTTTACATCAAGTTCTTTTTCTTCATTTTCTCCAAATGTTGCTTTTATACTATCTCTAACTTCTTTTTTTATAGTTTGAGGAATTATATTGTGTTCTTCATTATATTTAATTTGAATTTCTCTTCTTCTGTTTGTTTCATGTATAGCTTTTTCCATAGATTCAGTTAATTCATCAGCATACATAATAACTTGACCATTTACATTTCTAGCAGCTCTTCCTATTGTTTGAATTAAGGAGCGTTCACTTCTTAAAAACCCTTCTTTATCAGCATCAAGAATTGTAACAAGTGAAACTTCTGGAATATCTAATCCCTCTCTTAACAAATTAATACCTACTAAAACGTCAAATTTTCCAATTCTTAAATCACGTATAATCTCTAATCTATCTAATGCCTCTATATCAGAATGCATATATCTAACTTTAATTCCTTTTTCAGATAAATAACTAGATAGTTCTTCTGCCATTCTTTTAGTTAATGTTGTTACCAACACTCTTTCATTTTTTTCTACAACTTGATTTATATTTTTGGTCAAATCTTCTATTTGACCGTCTGTAGGCTTTACAATAATCTTAGGATCAAGTAGACCTGTCGGTCTTATAATTTGTTCAGCGATATTTTCACTATGTTTTTCTTCATATTCTGCAGGTGTGGCACTTACAAATATCTTCTGTTTAACTTTATTCTCCCACTCTTCAAATTTAAGAGGTCTATTATCGTATGCAGATGGAAGCCTAAAGCCATTTTCAACTAATGATTCTTTTCTAGCTCTATCACCATTATACATACCTCTTATTTGCGGTATAGTTACGTGTGATTCATCTATTACAACTAAAAAATCATCTCCAAAATAATCAAATAATGTATATGGTGCACTTCCCGGTTCTCTACCAGTAAGAATAGCAGAATAGTTCTCTATTCCCTGACAAAAACCAGTTTCTCTTAACATTTCAATATCAAAATTTGTTCTTTGCTCTATTCTATACGCTTCTACAATTTTATCATTCTCTTTAAAATATTTTACTCTTTCTTGCATCTCATTTTGTATTTTTACAATTGCTTCTTCAATTTTTTCTCTTGGTATTACATAATGAGATTTGGGATAAATCAACTCATGCTTTGATATTGCATTTACTTTTCCAGTTATAGCTTCTATTAGACATATTCTATCTATCTCATCTCCAAAAAACTCTAACCTAACAGCTTGTTCTGACTGATCAGCTGGAAAAATATCTACTATATCACCTTTTACTCTAAAATTTCCTCTTAAAAATTCTACATCATTTCTAGTATATTGCATTTCAACCAGCTTATGCAAAACTTCGTCCCTTTTTATTTTCATTCCTGGTCTTACAGAAAGTACCATATTTGAATAATCCTCCGGAGAACCAAGAGAATATATTGAAGATACGCTAGCTATTATAATTACATCTTTTCTTTCAAAAAGTGCTGCAGTTGCACTATGTCTTAGCTTATCAATTTCATCATTTATACTACTATCTTTTTCTATATATGTATCTGTTGAAGCTATATATGCTTCCGGTTGATAATAATCATAAAAACTAATAAAATACTCAACTGCATTTTCAGGGAAAAATTCTTTAAATTCTGAATACAATTGTCCAGCCAAAGTTTTATTATGTGTCATAATTATAGTTGGTTTTTGAACTTGTTCTATTACATTTGCTATTGTAAAAGTTTTACCAGACCCTGTTACTCCTAATAATGTCTGTGCATCATACCCTTTTTTTATACCATCAACTAATGATTTAATAGCCTCAGGTTGATCACCTGTTGGCTTAAATTTTGAATGTAATTTAAACATATATTACTCCTTTTTTTACAAAAATTTTTAGTTAAATCCTTATATATTATGTTTTTTATATTCCATACATTTTTCTTCTAATAATTTAAAGTTACAACATCTTGTTTTAATACTTTTTGGCAATTTTCCTAAATTATACAAATTATATAACTTTGAAGATTTATTTTTTAATTGATTATAATTTGAATTTAACCAATCAAGTTGTTCTTTAAGTAACTTTTGATATTTTAATTTCTCTATATCTACATTTTTATTGTTTAAATCTATTAAAGAATAATTACTACTATCTACTGGTATCATATTATTAAAATTAACCGCTCCTAACTCCCCATTTTTTATTTTAAAAAAATCTAGCTTATTTTTCATCTTTTTATGTTTTGGTTTAGGACTAGTTAACGGTGCAAAATATTCTAAATCATCAATTCTAAATAATATTCCAATAAAAGGTCGTAATTCTTTTTTATTTTTGTTATATACTACTTTATTATCAAATTTTCTTAAGTAATCACAATAAGTAGAATCTACTTTAACAATCTTTAAATTAAAAATCAACTAATATACCTCCTAAAAAAATCAATTAAATAGAAAAAGATTAGAGTATAAGCTCTAATCTTACTTTTCAAACTCCAATTTAATGGCTGGATTCACCGCTTTTTTTAAGTTCCAATTTAATGGCTGGATTCACCGCTTTTTTTAAGTTCCAATTTAATGGCTGGATTCACCACTTTTTTATAATGTAACAATATTTGTATATGCAATTAATTAAACTAATCACCTTATATATAATATACCATATTTTTCACGTTTATGCAACTTTTTTATTGTTTTTTAAGTAAAAATAATATACAAATAACTCTATTCATAAAATTAAGTTTTAAAGAAGTATATTTTTTATACTTCCTATTTATTATATACTGCAATTATAATCTTCCTATATAGTTTTAATTTACTTATTATATTCAATCAATTCAATAGGGTCAGTATGATAACCAATCACACTATCTTGAAATCTAGAACTGTTCTTTATTCTATTATCTAAATATGGAAAACTACATCCTATGTAATCATTAACTAATAATGGAGCTATCTTTATTCCCATTTTCAGTAATTTATCTACATTCTTTTTATTCACTTTATATTTAACTGTTCCATTTTCTAAAATACTATATATTCCAACTATAACATTATCCCACTTTACTAAATATACCATTTAAAAAATCTCCATATTCTTAAGTCTATTTATTATTATTTTGCACTAACAAAAGAATATTAGTCTATTAAATTCTTATCTTTCATTACTTTATATTCTTTCATATTTTTCTCGTAATTTGTATAATCTGTTTCTAATTTTTCATATACATCTTCCATATTACTTAAAATAGCAACTAGTGAAGTATTCGGATCACGTGCTATAATCGTAGACAAACACCCTTTATAGAAAGGATAATATTTTGCAACTTTTGATATTAAGGTCGGAAGATATTTTTCATCTTTATCATATTTACCATTAACAAAATCTAGCATTTTTTTTAATAATTCTAAAAATTTATTATACTCTATATCATATATATCACTTAAAGTTTGATCATCTTTAAGCTCAAAATCTCTATAAAAGTAAGCATTCATTTTATAATCATCATTTTCATAACTAAGAGTATCATATAACAAATCTAAAAACATTATAACTTCTACATCATTTACTTGTATATAATCTGACTCTATATCAAATCTGACTAATTTGGACTCTACTGCCTCTAATGCATTTAACAAATACTCAGAATATATATTATAATACAAATCTATTTTCTCTATATAATCTCTAAAAGACCAATTTTCTAAATACGGTTTATTTTTATACTTTAACATATCTTTAAATAGTTTTATCAACTTATTCATTTTTTCTAATTTTATATTTTCAAATCCATATTGTGCTATTAGATCTTTTATTTCAAAATACTTTTTTAATTCAGACTCTACTAAATTATAACCTCTTATATAACTTTCCAATTTTTGTTCCTGAGTATCATAAAGTGATAAATCATCTTCTTCATACCAACTTTTTAAATTTTTTACCAAATAGATTAAATTCCTAAAAGTAGCACTATATTTATTAAAACTATATTCTATCTCTAAAAATATATCATAAATATCATCTTTTACATTAAAGTTAAGTTCTAACTTTTTTAATTTTGCTATCTTTTTAGCCATATAAATAGTTTTATTTACAATTTTTTGATATATATCATTATATTTTTTGCCTTGTAGCTGCTCTTTAAAATCCTCTATATACATTATATTCTCACCTATCTTTAGAAATTATAACAAACTTAAAATGTCATAATTAATCGGAATTGACATACACTTTAGAAAATTTTCAAAACTTTCAATATCTAATACATTTTTTACTTGATCAATGTTTCTTATAAATTCATCAACAAAACTTAAATATTCATCATGCTGTAATAATCTTTTTAAAATTATTATTATAGACAGTATATCATTTATTCCACTTTCATATATATTTTTATTCTTAAGAATGCCAAGTTTTTCATGATAACAAGAAATTGTTTTTCTAATAGGATATTTTATATCCAATCTAATATTAAAAAGAATATTATTATGTGCTGAAATATTTCTAATTATATTTAACATCTTTAAAAATATTTGTAGATCTTGATAATTAATACTAAGTATATTAGAAATATCCTTCTTATCCTCAATTTTCATATAAGTATAAAATTTAATAATATTGCCAAATGTCATCAACGTACTAAGCATCCAAAGAGGAATAGTATTATATTGCTCTCTACATTTCTTAATATCCTCATAATTATCAATATTTCTTTCAATATTTAAATTAATCTTATTAATTAATTCCTGAAAATCTTTTTTACTTTTAGATGTAATATTAAAATTTTTATGTTCTAAATAATCATATGTTCCATATTTTTTTGAAAATATATTAGATATATATGATTTAATATTAATTTCTATAATTGAAATATACTTTAACATAATATTTCTTAATTCTCTATCAAATTTATATACACAATATATTTCTTCAAAATATGTATCTTTAACACATCTATCCATGTCATTCTTGTTTGCATTTTTTATATCTAGAAATATATCTTTATAACCAGTAATTAAATTATAATAATTTTCTCTAAGCAATATTTCTTTTGCTCTTTCTTCATCTTGTATTAATATGTTCTTTGATTTTAATAATTCAATCTGCTTACTTATATCTTTATATACAATATTCATTTTTACCACCTATAAAAGATAATTAAACTACTCCTTATTTATATATTTAGCTAATATTTCAGGCATATTTCTTATTATTTTCCTATCACTCTCTTCTAAACTAATATTTTGTGAAGTAAAGCTATTTAAGCAATCATCAACCTGTTTTAATTCATCAAAAGATACAAGAGCTGGATGCATCTTACACAAATGATGCCTATAATCACTTGTTTTTACAATATATTTTTTTACATCATCAACTGTTGCTAAAGTATAACCTATAGTTCTCATATACGCACTCCATCTATCATGTTCATTAATACTTAACAACTCTTCAAGCTCAACCGTTAAATACTTATTATAACTTTCCAAATCTTTCTTTATATTACCAGTATACTCTTCTCTTAATACGGAATAAAGTTTATATTTCAAATGTAAAGCTGTAGCTCTTGATGAACGTTTATTATATTCAAGTAAATTATACTTGTGAAAATCAACATCTTTTTTATCATACGATAAATGGACTTGTTTTGCTAACTGTTCTATTTTAAAATCGATAATGCAATTATCTAGATACATATCCTTTATGCTACCAAAAGCATTTAAATCGTAAGAACTAGCTCTTTCATTAACTAGACTACTAATTTGCTCTTTTTTATACTCATTTTCAATCCATATATTAATTATAGGTTTTCTATTATAATTTGACTTATCCCACTTTAAAAAAAGTCTTCTAAGTATAATTGCAGAATCTATATTTTTATTATCATTTTCCATAGACACAAATATATAATTTATATCTGATATTCTTTTAATTTTACTGATAGCTTCTTTTGATTTTATATTAGCATTTATAAAAGTAATATCATAATTTTTAAATATTTCTGGCATATCTATTTCTAATTCTTCCTTAATTATATCTGCTTTGATGTCTACTACTGTTATTTGTAGTTTATAACCCATAACTTGTCCACACCAGATTACTGACTTAAGAAATTCTTTACCAGTATTGCCACATCCAATAATCAATATTGATATTTTATTATTTATTGCATTCAAATATAATGGATACTTATCTAATAAATTATATATTACTCGTTCTACTTCATTAACTATTTCAAGCTCAATCTCCCCTTTGTTAGTCGAGTCTAAAATAATTGGTGCATCTTTAGAATTATTAACAATATAAATCTTTGTATTTTTTCTGTTTTTATATTTATCAATTAATGCAAGTGAATTATTAAGATTTTCTTCTTCATCCTTAGATATTAAATAATAAGTAACTTTATTATTCTTATTACTTAACTTTAAATTCTTTATATCTTGAGATAACTTTATACACTTTATATCATTTAAATCATATATATTATTCTCCCTATTATAATTTGCAAATATAAAAATACCTTGATTTTTTTCTTTAATTAAAATATCTTTAGCTACAAAAATAGATTTTTCATTTACTTCAGAAAAAATATATAACTTTTTGTTTTTATTTAATTCAAATTTTAGTTTAACAAAAATATCACTCAAAAAAATCAATATAACACTTGCAGTCAAAAGAGGTAAAGCTAAAAAAATTAGATATATATATACTATATAGCTTATACCTAAAACACTATTAAGATTTATAGAAGAGATAATTGACAAATCTTGATTTATTCCAATGCTTTGTAGAGAATAAAAAAAGGAATTTATTCCATTTAATATTATATTTTCCTCATTAAGTAAAGGAAAAACTAAAATTGCTAATGATACAATCCCTCCAATTATAGTAGATAATATTTTTAGTTTTATATTATTTTTTATATTTAAATATATAAATATAGATACTACAGTAACAATTAATGCCAACAAAAAACATAATTGCATACATTACTCCTCCTTAATTATTTTATACCCCAGTTTTTTAATTACCTTTAAAGTTTCCAGTGATGTATTTAAATCATACTCTTTTTCACTTGGCTTTAAATCTTCATATGGAATTAAACATGGATGAGTCTTTTTTTCATCATCTCTATGTTCTCCATATACAAAACCTTCATTCATTCTTCCTTTTGCCCATACCTCATGAGTGTTTTTGGCAAGCAAATCAGCTAATTTTAATATATCTTTTTCTAACTTGATATCGCTAGTATCAATTGGATTTGGTTTGTACATCTAACTATCTCTCCTTATTAATTATTTATTTGAAGCTCTATCCAATGCATAATTATATCAACAACGTAATCTTGTTGTTCTTTATTCAAATTTACATTTGGCTTTATCTTATGCCATTTATATAAACAGCTTCTACAGCACGTTGCCGTAGCATGTTGTGCTGCAAATACAGGATGTCCATGCATAGGAGTTTGCTTTCCATCATTTAAAATAATTGAAGGTGCCAACCTTTTTTCTACAAAATCATAAGCGTGTTTCTTTATTATATCCATACCCTTATTTTTTATATATTCTTTATCTTTATTTTTTAAATAAAAACTACTTCTAAATTTTGACTTTGATAATCTATAAAAAAAGTTAGTTAATTCTTTTTCTTTCATATCCATATTACTTAATCCTATTCATTGCCAAGTCAACAACATGTTCTATCAAAATAGTATTTGTTATTATTCCTACCCCACCAGGTACAGGAGTAATTGCTTTTACTTTTTCAAATACATCTTCATAATCTACATCTCCACATATTTTTCCATCTTCATCAACATTAATCCCAACATCAATTATAGTCATGTCTTTATTTACATACAAACTATTTATAAACTTAGGCTTACCAATTGCACAACATAATACATCTGCCTCTTTACAATGATATTTTAAATCTACAGTATGAGAATGGCAAACAGTAACTGTTGCACCACGATTTAACAAGGACATAAACAATGGTTTTCCTATAATATTACTTCTTCCTATAACAGTAACTTTTTTTCCATCCAACTTAACGTTATAATAATCAAGTAATTTTAAAACAGCTTCTGCAGTACAAGGGATAATAGTTTTTTCTGATGAATATAATCTTGCCATATTTAGGTAACCTATACCATCTACATCCTTTTTTTCATCTATATTACTTTTCAAATAAATATCGGTGAGTGAATCTCTTTTCCCCATAACAATAATTCCATCAACATTTTTATCTTCATTTGACTTATTCAAATTAGCTATAAATTCTTCACGAGTTTTACAATCAAAAACATCACATACAATATCATATTTTAAGCATTTTTTTAATAAAGCCTCTTTATATGCTATATCATCTAATGAAGTGTTATATAGTATTATAACTAATTTAGGTGTAATACCTAAATTAGTTAATTTTTCTCTTTTCTCTTTAATAGATATCTTTAAACTCTGAATAACAGGTTTACCAAGTAAATCAATCATTAAATAATCACTCCTCACATAAGTTTATCTTTACTTTACCATATATATCTTCTGAAATATTAGAATACTTTCTAACTATTTCATGTGTTTCTTTTTCTATCTCTTCCCTCTTTTGCTTATTTTTTAGTAATTTAGTATTAATAAAAACATTTAAAGCGGCACTATCTATACAGGATTTACAACATGAAGCTGCCACACCAACATCACTTAAAACAAGTACAGACGATTGATTTAATAATTTACTTATTATTTCTAAAGTTTGACCACACAACCTCATAACCTTTAAAGGAACCATTGCAGAATTAATAAGTAGTGGCTCTATTATCTCTTCTTTTTTCTTTTTTTCTTCATCATTTTCTGATGGTAATTTATACGCTTTAGACAAAGGTTCAAAAGCTTTAGCATCAAGTTCTATTAACTCTTCAAATTTAACCATATTTTTATTTAAGATATTAAGTAATCTCTGATTTTCTTCATCATATTTTGCATACTTCTTTTTACCTATTGTAAAATTACATACCATACATCCAAGAGCACTAGATATAGCTCCAAGCAATGCTGCCACACCACCCCCTCCGGGAGTTGGTTTTTTAGCTGCAAGCTCTTTCAAAAAATTTTCATTCATATATTATTATTCTCCTTTTTTCATTAATTTTAACATTAAATTACAATTAAATCAATATACTTTAATATATAAAATAGTATAGTCAAAATTAACTATACTATATAAACTATTTCAAATTTCATTTAAAAATTGAATTAATGTATCATTAAATAAATCTTTACTATCATAAAATACTCCATGACCAGCATTCTCAAAAGGAAATAACTTAGAATTATAAATATTAGCTTTAACTATTTTTGCCATTTCAAAAGAACATATCTTATCTTCTTTTCCATGAAATATACCAGTTTTTACATTAATATGTTTTAAATCATTAAAACAGTTTTCATTTCTTAAGGATATAAGAGTCTGCATTTGCCCAATTGAAGAGGAAAAATCACTTATATTCTGTATGTAATTAATAAATGATTTGGATGATTTATTATAAAAAAATAAATTACCAAAATATTCATTTAATGCTGTTCTATCATTATATCCTAGCTTAATCAAATTATCCGTATCTTCTATATTTTGTCCATATGGATTAGTTAAAGTTTTGCTATATGATGGAACTGCTGCACTAACTAGACATAATTTATTTACCCCTATTCCTTTGTATATATTCATATACCTGGTTGCAATAGCTCCACCAACTGAAAAGCCAAGTAAAGTAAAATTATCTAACTTTAAAGCCCTAATCACATAAGATAAATCAGTAGCAAATTGATCAATATTATATCCATAATATGTGAAATCAGACTTACCAAAACCTCTTAAATCAATCATAATTATTCTATATCCATTTGCAAGTAAAGACGGTAATTGATATTCAAACATCCTATGTGATAAAGGCCACCCATGTATTAGAAAAATCACTTTGGGACTTTGAGTATTTATATCATATACTGCAATTTTTGCGTTATCATTAGAAGTAATGTAATGCATAAAAAATCCTCCTTTCATATATATTGTATGAAAAAATGTTATTTATGCATCACTTTTAGTAATATAAATAAAATATGCATTATTCTGTTAAAGATTTACACTTCCCACAATTACTACACCCATTACATATCATCTTACTTGAACAAGTATTACAATTCTCCCTAAAATAAGGGGTATATAACTGACTTTTTTCAAGTAATATTCCAAGTTCATCATATAATTTAAATTTTATTTCTTTACCACTATAATTTACCCCTGATTTATGTGCCAATTTACTTTGTATGGATTTATTATTAATATGATACATTTTTCCATCTTTAACAAAATTATTTCCGGTCTCTATAAAACAAAAGTTTACATTATTTCTTTTACATTGATCACTTAAACTTAAAACCCAGTCAAAATTACAAGGTCTTGAACCATCATAATTTTCACCACCACATATTACTTGTTCTATTTGAGATGTTACAAGATATTTATCAATATCAACTTTACCTATAAAAGGTGCTACCATAACTCCTTTATGTTTTGCAGGTAAATTAAGTAATATAGGTATTCTTTCATCTGCTCTTTTTTGATTTTCAGCAGTAACATTTAATATAACATTTTCATATCCATTATTCCAATCTTTAGGAAGATATTTTTCTATTCTATCAGCTCTTTTAGTTAAAATAAAAAACTTAACATCTCTTCTTATTTTTATAATATCCCAAGCCTCTTCTCTCCATTCATCTGCTTCTTCTAAGAAAAAATCTGACGTCATACATAATCTTATCTGTTCTCCTGACCTTATTTTATATTCGCCTTTTCTATTTTTTTGTAAAGGATAATTAAAATTACTCTTAGATTTATATATAATTTCTCCAGAGGAATTTGAACGAACTTTATCTAAGTAATACATATAACAATTCTTACAACCTTCACTTACTTTTTTACATCCATGCCATGGATTCCAAATATCATGCATATTATTTACCTCATCTTGATTATACCAAACAAAAGTTCTTTTGTAAATAATTTATCAAAAATATTATCGAATTTTAGTATTGCGTTTAAGTATAGTAATCTTTAAATACTAAAATACATATACTAATATAAAAAATGCTAGGATGTGAAAAAATTGTTAATATTTAACATTATATTTATTTTTTTTATTATATTTATATTTTATATAATTAATTTTAGTATTATTAATACTTCTCTATATCTATCTACAGGAAAAAAATATAGTCATAAATTACTTATTTTACCATCTATGTTCACAACATTTATATGGATTTTTATTTACATCATTTTTTATTTTATAACTAGATATATATTAAATATTAATTTCATAGATATAATTTTTAAAAATAATAACTTACATAATTTACTCCCTATATTCCTAATATTTATAGGATTTTGCAGCCTTGGAATACTTGGTCAATCATTTTCATGTTTACTTATTAATCTAAATAAAAAAGATGAATATGGCACACCATATTTAAATCCATCAGATATACTTAAACCTAGTGAAATTAATTATGTAGAAAATTCTTTTGAAAATTCTATCACTAATTACTATAATATTCAAAAGATTAAAATTACAGATGCATTAATAGCTAGCCTATGTTCATTTACTTCTCTTATTTTTATATGTACAATATTACTTTTTATTGGGTATTTATTTGGTAAATCTTTAATTTAAGATAAAAAAGTAGAGTATTTTATAAAAATCCTTGACAAGGGGTACATTTTATTTAAGACTCTACTTTTTTATCTTATTTTTTATGTTGCTATATTTACTAATTGATCTCCAAACTTATTAAATAACTCCTCTTTAATACTTTTATTCACATCACTTTCTAAATACTTATCACTAGTTATAATATCTTTTGCAGCTTCTTGAGCCGATTTTAAAATTGATATATCTTTTAATAAATTTGCAAGTTTAAACTCTGGTAAACCTGATTGTCTAATCCCAAAAAAATCACCAGGCCCTCTTAATTCTAAATCTTTTTCAGCAATATCAAAACCATTATTACTCTTTTCCATTATTTTAAGTCTTTCTCTAGATTTTATTGATTTATTATCACTTTTTAAAATACAATAAGATTCAAAACTTCCTCTTCCAACTCTACCTCTTAACTGATGAAGTGCAGCAAGACCAAATCTATCTGCATTTTCTATTACCATGACAGTAGCATTACTTACACTAATTCCTACTTCAATGACTGTTGTAGAAATTAAAATATTTATTTTATTTTCTTTAAACCTTTGCATAATTTCATCTTTTTCTTTATTTTTCATTTTTCCATGTAAAAATTCTACTGTATACTCTTTAAAATACGTATTTTTATACTTATCATATACCTCTTCTACTGATTGTAATTCTAAAGTATCATTATTTTCTACCAAAGGACATACAACATATACTTGTCTTCCGTTCATCTATATTCTTTTTTAGAAAATTATTAATTCTGATTTCATATGACTTATCAACTACATATGTTTTTACTGGTGTTCTTCCTGGGGGCATTTCATCAACTATAGAAAGGTCTAAATCTCCATATAACATTATAGCAAGTGACCTTGGAATTGGAGTTGCAGTCATAACTAATGTATCAATGGCTTTTCCTTTATTTGATAATTTCATTCTTTGATTTACACCAAATCTATGTTGTTCATCTGTGATAACTAAACTCAAATTATTAAACTCAATATCATCTTCTATTATAGAATGAGTTCCAATCAGTATATCAATTTCTTTATTTTTTAATTTTTCTATTATTCTTTCTTTATTCTTTTTAGTTGTACTTGACGTTAAAATTTCTACATTAATATTAAGTTTTTCAAAATAAGGTTTTAATTCTTTAAAATGTTGGTTTGCAAGTATAGTAGTAGGCGCCATCATACTAGCTTGATATCCATTCTTTACCGCTATATACATAGCAATAGCTGCTACCATAGTTTTCCCACACCCAACATCTCCTTGAACTAATCTATTCATTATTTTATTACTTTTTAAATCAGATTTAATTTCATTAATAACTCTCTTTTGAGCATTTGTTAATTCAAAAGGTAACAGTTTAGCAAACTCGTACTCTGATACATCTAAATAAAAATTTTCCTTAAGATTTCCTAAACTATTATTTTTTAAAGTCATCAATGCAAGTTGTAATAAAAAAAGCTCTTCAAAAATAATTCTATTCCTAGCTTTTTCAATAGCATCAAAATTAACAGGAAAATGTATATTTCTTATAGCATAATTTATTTCAGACAACCTATACTTTTCTCTAAAATCATTAGAAAAAATTTCGTTAATATTAACTTCATCTTCATAAACACTATTAATCAACTTAAATAAATAATTTTGAGTTATTCCAGCAGTAAGTGTATAAATTGGATATATTCCCTTTACTTTGCTTAAATCAGAAAGATTATAAATTTGAGCACTTTCAACCACTTTTCTACCATATTCGTGTTGTACCTTTCCATAAAAAATATATTTCATGCCTACTTTTAACCTATCCTTAATATATTTTTGATTGAACCATGTTAATTTTATATTATCAGTTTCATCATATGCAAAATTAGTATATATGGTTAAATTTTTTCTTACTCTTTGAACTTTCATTTCACTTTGTATAGTTCCAATAAATAAAGCATATTCACCATCTACAAGATTAATTATATTCTTTAATGTTGTTCTATCTTCGTAAGCTCTTGGATAATGCTCTACTAAATCTTTTATTGTATATATTCCTAATTTATTTAATAGTAATGCTTTAGCTGGTCCAACTCCCTTTAAAAATTGGATATTGTTATCTAAATTAACTACACTCATCCATATCACCATACACATTATACTATAAAACGTTTGTTTATTCAATAAAAATAAATAAATAGAATATAAATCTTCATTAAAGTCCACTTTTATATTATTTATCTTTCAAATATCTAAAAAATACTTAAAAAAAGAAAATGTATAAAACATTTCCATTAAATATATCTTTCTTTTTTTATCTTATTAATAGTTTCACTTAGTGTTGGTACCCCATTTTGTGCACCTTTATGTAATACTTTAGCAGAAGAAGCAGCCAGTCCCTTTTCTATAGCATCATCAATAGATTCATTTCTAAAAATAGCAGCAGCAAAAGCTCCATTAAAAGTGTCCCCTGCTCCTGTAGAATCTACTGGTACATCTTTGAAAGTTTCTTTTTGTTTTACTGAAATTTTACCGGCTTCTTTTTTAGTATATAATACACCATGTCTACCAATTGTAACTACTATATTTTGATAAGAAATCAAAAAATTCTTAATCTGGTTAATCTTATCCTGACTATTTATTTTATGTTTCAATTCATTTTTTATATTATCTATACATTCTCCTTCAATTAGTCTTTTTAAAGTATATGCCTCATCACCATTTGGAGTTAAAAAAGTTATTTTTTCAAGTAAATCTTCTTTAACTAAAAAATCTATTTTATTTTCTGGTGCAGGATCAACAATTAGCTTTTTATTATTATTATATGCATACTCAATTACATATCTTATAGTTTCTTCTGGCATTTTAAGCTGAATCATTATAAGTTCTGATTTTTTTAATATATCAATATTTTGTTTTATATAATCAGGAGTAATTTGATTTATACACTCTCCAAATCCAACCATTCTATTTTTACCTTTATCTTTTCCCTTTGTACAAACAATAACGAAACGTCCATCAGTTTGCAAGTTTGATATTTTTACTCTTGATACATCTATATCCCTATCTGAAAGATTTTTCCTAACTTCAATTCCATTTTTATCATTTCCAATACAGCCTAAAAAATATATCTTTGCATTATCTGATATATTAAGTTGTTTTTTTATAGCTAATGCCTGATTAGCCCCTTTTCCACCAAAAAAGCTCTCACTTTTTCCTACCAAATCTACTTTGTTTTCTACACTATCTGGAAACTCATTCACATATCTTGTAATATCTAAATTAGCACTTCCTATAACAGTTATAGATTTCATACACGCCTCCTATCTTTTGTATATTTTACCATACTTATAAATATAATGTATAATCCTTATATTATAACTCTATCATTTTATATTTGTTAATTTTTTGTTATTATAAGTTTTCAATTTTTTAACTTATTACTTTCCTCTTAGTTTATATATTTTTCTAGCTCATCTGAATTTTCTACAACTAATAAATATACATACTTTCCCCTTTTACCGACTTTTCTATTTTTAACTATAGTATGTTCTGAAAGTAAATAAGTACTCCAGTATTCTTCATAACTATTAGAAAACTCTTCCAACTTTTCTAATATATATTCTGCACTTTCTTCAGATGTTGCCTTAGCTACAAAATACATACTAGATGAAATAGAAATAAGTGGTACTTTTCCTATATAAGTTTCAAGATTATTTGGTTCTATTTTCAACTCACTTGTTAGAAAGTCATTATCTATATCTTTCATATTTGATAAATTAAAATCGCCTTTTTCCTTAAAGCTATTATCTAATTGTTCCATATCAATAGATATACTTTCTTTAAAAGATAACGAAAAAATATATACTAAAGTGAGTATTACAAGAAAAGAACCAATAAAAATTATAATATATTTAGTCTTTCTACTCATAATACTCACCTCTTCACATTTCATTTTAAGAATTTAATAATTCAATTAAAAGTTTATTTACTATTTGTGGATTAGCTTTTCCCTTTGTTTCTTTCATTATTTGCCCAACTAAAAAGCCTAATGCTTTATCTTTTCCAGCATGATAATCTGAAACAGATTTTGGATTTGCCTCAATAACTTTAGAAACTATTTCCTTTATTGCTCCTTCATCAGATATCTGAATTAAACCTTTTTGTTCTACTATTTTATTTGCATCTTCTCCAGTATTAAACATTTCAGAAAATACTTTTTTAGCAATGGCAGAACTAATTTTACCAGAATCTATTAATTTTATAAGTGAGGCTAAATTTTCCTCTGTAACTTTAGATTCTTGAATTTCAATTTCAGATTCATTTAACATTTTAGCAAAATCACTCATAATCCAATTTGCTACTGTCTTAGGATTGTTACAAAAAGCTGTTGCTTTTTCAAAAAAGTTTGCTGTATATTTTGACGCTGTCAATTGATCTGCATCATATTCAGATAATTCATAATCTTTTATATATCTATCTTTCTTTATATGAGGCATTTCCGGTAGATTATCTCTTAAATTTTGTATATATTCTTCGCTCATAACAATTGGCGCCAAATCTGGTTCTGGGAAATATCTATAATCATGTGCATCTTCTTTAGAACGCATTGCATAACCTATCCCTTTAGCATCATCAAAACGTCTAGTTTCTTGAATTATAGTTCCACCATTTTCTATTTCTTCTATCTGCCTATTAGTTTCAAATTCTATTGCTCTTTCTATAGCTTTAAAAGAATTTAAATTCTTTGTTTCCGTTCTAGTTCCAAACTCTGTTGAACCTTTCTTTCTAACAGATAAATTAACATCACATCTTAAAGAGCCTTCCTGCATTTTACAATCACATATTTCAAGATACTCTAAAATAGACTTTAAAGTTTGCATATAATTTACAGCTTCCTTAGCACTTCTAATGTCTGGTTCAGATACTATTTCTATCAACGGAACTGCACATCTATTCATATCAACTAGTGTATCTCCTGTAAACGCATCATGTATTAATTTTCCAGCATCTTCTTCAATATGTATCCTTGTTATGCCAATTCTTTTTTTATTTTCTATATCAGAAACAATATCAATATATCCATGTTCACAAAGTGGTAGATCATATTGTGATACTTGATATGCTTTTGGTAAATCCGGATAAAAATAATTTTTCCTATCTTGTTTTGAAAACTTAGCAATTTCACAATTTGTAGCAAGTCCCATTTTTATTGCATACTCTACTACTTTTTCATTTAAAACAGGAAGTGTACCAGGCATTCCAGTACAAATTGGACAACAATGAGTATTAGGATCCGCTCCAAACTGTGTTGTACAATTACAATAAATTTTTGTTTTTGTAGAAAGCTCTGCATGAACTTCTAATCCAATTACAACTTCATAATCCTCTCTCATTAAAATATCCATCCTTTCCTTATATTTTCAATATAATTTAAAATTTCTTCTTTATTTATAAATATTGGTGTGTCACTATCAATAGTTTTTACTTCTAACATATTATTTTCTAAATTTCTAGGACTAACCACAATACGTATTGGTGCAGATATAAGATCTGCATCTGCAAATTTAACTCCCGGATTTTTATTTCTATCATCCAGCAACACTTCATATTTATCACTTAAATTATTATGTAAACTATCTGCTAACTCTTTTATTTTTTCGTTTTTTGTATAATCAATAGGACAAATATGTATATCAAAAGGTGCTATGCTTGCAGGGAGATTTGCTTTACTCTCAGTGGCTCTAGCTTCTAAAATTGAAGCAAATAATCTTCCTACTCCAATCCCATAACAACCCATAATAGGATTTTGTTTTTTACCCTTTTCATCTATATATGTCATATTCATTTGTTTAGTATATTTTGTACCAAGTTTAAATATATTTCCTACTTCTATACCATTTGAAATATTTAAACTTTTATTATGACATTTTGGACAAAAATCATTTTCGCAAACTTTAGCCACATCTACGAACTCAACATTTCCTACATCTCTTAAAATATTTACTCCTCTATAATGATAATTTTCTTCGTTAGCTCCAAACACTAAAGATTTCTCATTAGCTAAAGACTTATCAAATACAATAGTCGCATTTGCTTTTAAATTTAATGGTCCAACATAACCATAAGTAATACTATCATTACTTTCTTCCTTTTTTGGTATTAACTGTTCATCATCTATACCAAATAAATTACGAAGTTTTGTTTCGTTTACGTCCCTATCTGCACGTATAAATACAATTAAAGTTTCATTTGTATCTAATCTTTGATAAATAACAGCTTTTGCAAGCAAATTTTTATCACACTTAAAAAAATCACTTAAATCATCTATTGTTTTTACGTTAGGTGTATATACTTTTTCTAGTTCTTCTTGATTTTCATTATTTGTTTCATAGCTATCTGTATAAGCAACTTCCAAATTTGCACTATAATTACAAGAGTTACATTTTACTATTTTATCTTCTCCGTGAGTCACATAAAAGCATAAACTCATGTGCTCCACTTCCACCCATCATACCCGTATCTGATGCTACAGCTATTACTTCTGGTATACCAACTCTTTTAAAAATATTATTATATGCTTGATAATATTTTTCATAAGTTTCATCCAAACAATCTTTACTTGTATGAAATGAATATGCATCCTTCATTGTAAATTCTCTAACACGAATAAGACCAGCTCTTGGCCTTGCCTCATCTCTAAATTTTGTTTGGATTTGGTACACAGCAAATGGATATTTTTGATATGATGAAGCTTCATTTAACAAAGAGAAAACAGTTGCTTCTTCATGTGTCATTGAAAGTACCATATCAGTATTGTTTCTATCTTTAAATCTTAATAGCTCAGAACCAACACTTTCATATCTTCCAGACATATCCCATAATTTTTTAGTAGCCACAAGAGGCATTAATATTTCTTGAGCATCAATATTTTCCATTTCTTCTCGTATAATTTTTTCAATTTTTGAAATAACTCTTTTTCCAAGTGGAAGTAATGTATATATACCAGAAGCCATCTGCTTAATATATCCACCTTTTAATAAAATACCATGACTTATTACACTTGCCTCATTTGGCCATTCCTTTTTTGTGTCCCCTATAAGTTTTGATTGTAACATATTTTCACTTCCCTTTATATATTTGGTTTTATATTATTAAATTCTGTATTTTGCTCAAATGTATACGCAATTTGAAGTAAATTCTCCTCTGTAAAATAATTAGAAATGAATTGAATACCAATAGGCATACCTTTACTATCAAAACCAGCGGGTATAGATATACCAGGTAAGCCTGCAATATTTACAGGTACTGTATAAATATCTTCTAAATACATCTCAAGTGGATTTGTTGATTTTTCACCAAACTTAAAAGCTGTATGTGGGGCAGTTGGTATAACAATTGCATCACACTTTTCAAATGCCTTTTTAAAATCTTCAATAATTAAAGTCCTAACACATTGTGCTCTTTTATAATAAGCATCATAATATCCAGAAGATAATACATAAGTTCCAAGCATTATTCTTCTTTTTACTTCTTCTCCAAATCCCTCTGTTCTCGAATTTTTATATAAGTCAATTAAATCTTCAAAATCTTCTGATCTATGTCCATACCTTATCCCGTCATAACGTCCTAAATTTGAAGAAGCCTCAGCTGTAGCAATTATATAATATGTAGCCAAACTATATTTTGCATAATCTAAGTCTATATGAACAATCTTTGCTCCTAAATCTTCTAAAGTTTTTATTCCATTATCATATGCTTGTTTTACCTCTTCATTTATTCCATCTTTTACAAAAGCATCTGGCACCCCAATTCTTTTATTTTTAATATCATTTAACAAAGCTTTGGTATAATCCTTTTCTTTAATACAAGCAGATGTTGTATCTTTTTTATCATGACCTGCTATAACATTTAACATTAAAGCCGTATCTTCAACATTTTTTGCAAAAGTTCCAATTTGATCAAGAGAAGATGCATAGGCTATTAATCCATATCTGGATACCAAACCATATGTAGGTTTTAATCCAACTACACTGCAATATGAAGCTGGTTGTCTAATCGAACCACCAGTATCGCTCCCAAGAGCAGCATATGCCATATCTGCTGAAACTGCTACAGCACTTCCTCCACTAGATCCTCCTGGTACATGTTCAGTATTCCAAGCATTTTTTGTTTTCTTTATATACGAAGTCTCAGTAGAAGAGCCCATTGCAAATTCATCCATATTTGTCTTTCCAAGTATAATAGCACCTTGTTTTTCTAATCTGTCAACTACTGTTGCATTATATATAGGCACGAAATCTTCAAGCATACGTGATGCACATGTTGTTTTAACTCCATCTGTACATATATTATCTTTAATAGCTATTGGAACACCACCAAGAGCTCCAATAGCTTCTCCTGCATCTAATTTCTTTTGTAATTCTTCTCCTTTTTTATACGCTGCTTCTTTAGTTAAAGTAACATATGCACCTAATACTTCTTCCTTTTCATCTATTCTACTATAAACACTATCTAAAACTTCTTTTATAGTAACTTGTTTACTCTTAATTTTTTGAGCTATATCTTTTAAACTTAAACTATATAAATCCATATTTGCCTCCTTTTTATTCTACTACTTTAGGCACAGTTATACATCCTGCAGCCTTTGTTGGAGCATTTTGTAATATTTTTTCTCTATCATAAGAACCTTCTACTTCATCTTTCCTAAACACATTTTTTATATCTAGTATATGTGCTGTTGGCTTTACTCCTTCAATATCGATATTAGCAAGTTCATTTGCATAATTCACTATATTAGATAAATCCGTTGTATATTTTTCAAGCTCCTTATCAGTCAAATTTAATCTTGATAACGCTGCTATATGCAATACTTCTTCCTTTGAAACACTCATAAAAAAAGACCTCCTTAAATATTTAATTTATGTCTATAATTATACTTTAATTTACAATATATGTCAATAGAAATTCATCTATAACTAGATACGTACTACATATTCATTCTATTCAATATTTTTTTAAAGTAAATATAAAACGAGTACATAAATTAATGTACCCGTTTTGATATAATTAATTTTACAATTCTCCATTCTAATATACTTACACTATATTTAATAAATATGGAGATTGTAAGTATATACAACATTATACCTATTAAAAATAATATAAACAAAGTGTTTAATGAATAATAATATGATGAAACAGCTCCAGAAACTAAAGTCCCCCAAAAAGCTCCACCTATTACTTCATGTGGTAAATGTCCTGATTTAATATTCATTTTATTAGCGATATCTTCAAAATTACTTTGAATTCTTGCTGTTGCTTCATTATTAACCTCTTTTAAATTTAGATTATCAAACAATTCACTATTTGACTTAGCAGCTTTTTTTACTGCATCACATAATATTTGTACTATTCTTCTTACCCCCAGTGCATCCCTTATAACAATACTCATATTTCCAATTGCAATTGTAGAAACTATTGCAGAAAGCAAAACTATATCTTTAGAACTACCTTCTATATAAAAATGAATAGTTGCAAAAATAGAAATTACAGTCCATGATATAGAAAAAGCTGTATGAGACGAAGGAAAACCACCATCTTGTGTTAAATCTTTAAAACTTATTTTTTTTATTGTAATAGCTCTAAAATATTTCTTCAACAACTGAGTACCCAAAGAAGTACATAAAAAAGTTACAGTGACATAAATAACAAAATTAAATAAATTCAAAATAATCCCCTCCTAAATCTAATATTTTTTAGTTTACACATACCTTACATTAAAAAAGTATCACAAATATACTCATTGCATATTATAGCACTATATAAAACAGTATGTCAATTTTGAGTTTATTATTTATAACTAATTTATTTAGTATAATCGATAATATTTAAGAAATAATAAAAATAGGTGAATTTTATGAATAAACAAAAGATATTAATTACCGGATCTGGTACAGGAATTGGAAAAGAGGCTGCAATAGCTCTGGCTAAAAAGGGACATAAAGTATATGCTACAACAAGATATGAAAACGAAGCTAGTATATTAAATAACATCGCTAAAGAGAATAAAATTGACTTACAAGCATTTAAAGTAGATATACTACTTGAAGATGATAGAAATAAAATATTAAACTATGATTTTAATACTTTAATAAACAATGCTGCTATTGGAGATTCTGGTTCTGTAAGTGAAATAAGAATTGATAGATTTAAAAATGTATTTGAAACTAACGTATTTTCAAACATACAAATAACCCAAGTGGCCTTAAAAAAATTTATAGAAGAGAAAAAACGGAAAAATAATTTTTATTTCCTCCCTTTTTGGCAGAATATCCTATCCCTTCCTTGCTCCATATTGTGCCTCAAAATTTGCTATTGAAGGTTTTGTTTCATCTTTAAGAAAAGAAATGAAATCTTTAGATGGAGTAAATATACAAATAGCAATAATAGAACCTGGTGCATATGCAACAGGTTTTAACCAAGAGAATTTTAATAAAAAATTTGAATGGATGCAAAATAAATCCTATTTTAAGTATAAATGGCAGGATATAAAAAATAAGGAGGAAAAAGTTTTTAATTTTATTGAAAAGAAGAATTTTAACTCTATTGTAAAACAATATATTAAAGCTGTGGAAGATAAAAAATTAAAGCATAGATATACTGCTCCAAAATCTCAAGCATTTTTTATACAACTTGGAAGAATATTTGGTATGTGATTTTATATGTATGAAAAGCTATAAAAGCTTTCCATTTTTTACCATTTATTACAACCAGAGCCAATGTTAGAACATCCACATTGATTGTTTTGTTTTTGGCAACAACAAGATATTTTTGGTTCTTCTTTACAGCATTTACATATAATTTTAGGTTCTTGTTTTTGGCAACAGCAAAAACAGTTATTGTGTCCCCAATTATTATTGTTATTACAACACATATACATTTTCCTCCTTTTTATGCGTTTTTTAACGCTAATATATACTATGTTATTTAAGTAAAATTTGATACAAAAAATATGAGATAAAAATAATCTATCTCATATTTTTATATACTCTTTTAAGCTTTAAAAAACGTTTTATATGCTAAATATGTCATATATACATCAAATTTTGATGTAATCTCAAAAGGAGAATGCATAGCTAGAACAGGAGTACCACAATCTATTACATCTACACCTTTATTTGCTAGTATATATGCAATAGTTCCTCCTCCTCCTTTTCCTATCTTTCCCAAAGTTCCAAATTGATACATAACTTTATTTTTATCAAATATACTCATAACTTGAGAAACATATTTTGCATTAGCATCAGAAGCATTATATTTTCCTCCGCTACCAGTATACTTCTCAACAGCGATACCACAACCTAGCATATTACCATTTTGCACATCAGAAACTTCTTCAAAAACAGGATCAACTCCAGTTGACACATCAGCTGATAACATTTGAGAATTATAATATAATTCTAATTTATCTACACTAGTAGCCCCTCTTTTTTCTATTATCTTATTTATAAACATATCAAAAGCTTCTGTATTCATCGAAGTATTACCTATGCTACCAATTTCTTCTTTGTCAACGACCATTGCTACCATAGTTTTATTAATTTCTTTTTCTTCATTTACAATATCAATCATTGCTCTAATAGTAGAATATGAACAAACTCTATCATCCTGACCATATCCACCAATAAATGAAGAATCTATTCCAACATATTTTGCTTTAAATGCTGGTACAAAAGAAATTTCACTTCTTGCAAAATCTATTTCTTTAATACCATATT
Source organism: uncultured Clostridia bacterium (assembly GCA_944388575.1). Taxonomy (GTDB): domain Bacteria; phylum Bacillota; class Clostridia; order TANB77; family CAG-465; genus CAG-465. The sequence continues at coordinate 63,094 of CALXJF010000002.1, read as the reverse complement.
TTTTATTTAATATTTTTAGTACATTTGTTTTTACTTTATTATCTTTTGCTTCTTTGTCCTTTATCGATCCAAATAGTATAGACATTTTTTCTGGATCAATAAATTCATTTGCGTTTGCTTTCATTTGATCTTTAGCTAAATGTGGTAATAAGTCTGCAATTGTAAAGCAAGGATCATCATTATCATCACCAATTGAAATCTTTATCTTCTCACCTTTTTCATTATATATAACTCCATACATTGCTAATGGTATAGACATCCATTGATATTTTTTTATTCCTCCATAAAACTGAGTTTTAAGAAGACATATATCTTTATTTTCATACATTGGCATTGGTTTTAGATCGAGTCTAGGACTATCAATATGTGCTCCAATTATATTGACCCCTTTTATTAAATCCTCTTTACCTATAACAGCTACAAATAAAGCCTTCTCTTTATTTATAAAATAAACTCTATCACCCTCTTTTAGTTCTTCCTTTTTATTTATATCTATAAATCCATTTGCATCCAACATTTTAGTAAATTTTTCTACACATATATACTCAGTTTTAGCTGTATTTAAAAAATCAATATATTCATTAGAAAAAGTATCTACTTTTTCTAATTTATCATCATCTAACTTGCTATATATATCTTCTTTTTTATAAATTAACTCCATATTATCATCCTTTCTTAAAATTTATCTTTATCTTCTTTTATCATTTGTTCCTTAGTTTTTAATAATTTATTATACTTTCTATCTTTAATATCCTTCATTATTAGATATATTAGTAATAATAAAATCCAAATTCCTGCAACAATTAATGCTAATAATTTTGCAAGCTCCATATATATACCCCCTAATTTATATATAATAACTATTTAATTAAATAAATTTCTTTTTGTGTATTACATAATGGTATTCCTCCAAATTTTGTTACTTGTATCATTTCCTCAATTGACCCACCATTTGCAATACTTATTCTTGGTTCTAATGTATAAACGCCATTTTCTATCAACTCAAGTCGTGCTCTTTTAGAATTTTTTAAACTAATAATTGCTCCAATATCATGTACTTTGCATCCTACAGGATGACCAGTAGCATGATTATAATCAGGATAGCCTGCTTTTTGAATCCTGCTTCTAACAATATTATCGATTTTAAATGCTTTAACCCCAGGTTTTAGTTCTTCTATCCCATCCTCTATTGCTTCAACCAGCGTATTAAATACCTTTTGAACTTCAGGTGGAGCAGATATTTCTTGTGTTTTTAAAACATATCCCATTCTTTGAATATCAGAATAAAGTTTTTCTTTGTCAGAAAATTCTACTTCAATACCAAAATCAAAATATACAGTATCGCCTCTATTCAACTTTTTTTCTGTTGGTAAAGCATGACCACCTTTTAAGAAATTTTCACCTGTAAGTACAATAGGACAATTTTCCCATGCCATACCATATGAAACTATTTCATTCTTACCAATATACTTTTTCATAATCTCATTTGTAATATTTGTTGTTAAATCTACTATTTGGATTTCAGTAACGCCCACTTTTAATCTTTTAAAAGTTTCAAATAATATGTCATTTGTAATTTTAGCAATATATTTTAAACGTTCTAGTTGCTTTATAGTTTTTTGAGTTTCTATATCATAAATAATATTTTCTGCAGAAGTAAACTTTATCTTTTTTGAATATTTCAAATAAGGTGCTTTTAACAATTTAGTTATTGTTACATATTCACCATGAGTTAAAACGTCAGTATTTTTATCCCCCATAGTAGAATACGATAAAGATATTTCATCTGGGAATTTCAATTCAGCAATTATATCTTCAATATATTCCTCTAATTTTTTTCTATTTTCATAAACTAGTATATGTATTTTCGAGTGATTATATTTAAGTTTATTAACATTTTCTGCATCTAAACTTGATACCAAAATATAAATAGAATTTTTAGATATAATAGAAATACTATTTGTTGCTAAATTTCTTGATATATATTTACAAAAATATTTATCTAAATTCTCTACATTATACATCACCCATACTTTTTTGTTATATTTAGATATAGCTTGTTGTATTTTTCTTAACATTTTTCTAACACTTCCACAGTTTGTTTAGCAATTTGTAACTCTTCATTTGTTGGAATAACAAATAATTTAACTTTAGAATCATCACTAGAAACTAAAGATTCTTTTCTACTTCCTTTTTCATTTCTCTCTTTATCAAGTTTTACTCCAAGATGTTCCATGTCTGATATAGTCATTTCTATCTCATCAGCATTATTTTCAAGTACTCCTCCTGTAAATACTATTGCATCTACTCTATTAAGCTCTGCCATATATGAGCCAATATATTTCTTTGTTTTATTTGATTGTATTTTTCTAGCTAGTATAGCTCTTTCATTTCCAGCATTAGCTGCATCTTTCATTAATCTAAAATCACCTATTCCAGTTAAACCTATACGTCCAGAATTTTTATTTAATATTTTATCTACCTCATCTGCTGTTAATGATTCCTCCTTCATGATCTTTATAACAATAGCAGGATCAATATCTCCACATCTACTTTCCATAACTAGTCCTTCAAGTGGTGTAAATCCCATCGAAGTATCATATGACTTACCATTTTTTATAGCACAAACACTCGCTCCACCACCTAAATGACAAACAATGGCATTGATATCTTCTTTTTTCTTTTGAAGTAATTCAACTAATCTATCTAAAATATACATATATGAAGTACCATGAAATCCATATCTTCTTATTTTATATTCTTCATAATATCTATAAGGTATCGGATATATATAATTAAAATCTGGTATTGTTTGATGAAAAGCTGTATCAAAAACTCCAACATTTTTTAAACTTGGTGCAATTTTTATAATAGCTTCAACTCCCATTATACAACCTGGGTTATGTAATGGTGCTAAAGGAGACAATTCTTTAACTTCCTTCAATACTTCATCTGTTAAAAGAACTGAACTTGAAAACTTCTCACCTCCATGAACTATTCTATGTCCTACAGCATAAATCTCACTTAAATCTTTTATAACTCCAAGTTCACTATCCATTAACTTCTCTAGTAATACCTTCATTGCCTCACTATGATCTGGCATTGGAATTAATACCTCATCAATTGATTTACCATTTTCTATATTTTTGTATATAAGATTTGAATCTTCATATCCTATTTTATCACATCTCCCTTTTGCAATTACATTTTCGTTATCCATATCAATAACTTGAAATTTAACCGTAGAACTTCCACAATTTATAACTAAAATCTTCACTTTAAACTCCCCCTTTTATTATTTATATAAAGTATAGAACATCTATACTTTTTTACATGTTATTATTTTGTGCCTGCACTGATGTAATAGCAACTGCTCCTACTATATCTTTTACATCACATCCTCTGGATAGATCATTTATAGGTCTATTTAACCCCTGCGTTATTGGACCAAGAGCTAATGCATCACCAAATCTTTGTACAAGCTTGTATCCAATATTTCCAGCTTGTAAATCAGGAAATATTAATATATTAGCTCTACCTGCCACATTTGACTCTGGTGCTTTAAATCTAGCCACTTCCTTTACTATTGCCGCATCAAGTTGTAACTCTCCATCAATATCAAAATCTATATTTTCACTTTTCAATCTATTTGTTACATTAATAATATTATCTATACGTTCGTTTTTAGCACTTCCTTTAGTAGAATAAGATAACATTGCAACTCTTGGTGAATCATAATCAACTAACGTTTTAAACGAAACAACAGATGATTTTACAATATCATATAATTGTTCTTTAGTTGGAAATTCAACCAAACCACAATCTGCAAAAATAAATACGCCATCACTTCCATATTCTTTTTTGGGACTTTCCATTAAGAAAAATGCGGATACAGTATTTATTTCCTCTTTTGCTTTTATAATTTGTAAAGCTGGTCTTAAAGTATCTGAAGTAGAATGGCAAGCACCACTTACCATTCCATCTGCCTCTTCTAACTTTACCATCATGGTTGCAAAATATACTTCATCCTCCAAAAGTACTCTTGCCTTTTCTAAAGTAATGTTTTTATTTTTTCTCAATTCATATAGATTTAAAGCATATTCTTCAAGTTTATTACTTTTTTTATTATCAATGATTTTAATATTACTATCTAAAACAATATTATTTTCTTTACATATATTTTCTATAATACTTCTTTCCCCAATTATAATAATATTAGCAATATTATTTTTAACTATTATATTAGCTGCTTTTAAAACTCTTATATCCTTACTTTCAGGTAATACAATTGTTTTTAAATCAGATTGTGCCTTCATTATTATTTTCTCTAATATCCCTGTATATTTTTCCATATATCCTCCTTCTTTATTCTTCACTTAATATTTTACCAATATTTGTAAAATCTGAAAATACTTTTAAGTAATTTGTGTAATCAAAACCAGTTATATATTTTTGATAAACAATATTAGTATTTCTTGCAAGTATACCAATACAAGCCACTTCTGAAGATAATGTTTCTTGTAATTTTGCTATATTTGAAGTTAATTCATCTACATTACTGCTTTGATATACATTATTAAAAGCATTATTTACATTTTCATTTATATTAACATATTCTTTTAAATAATCAATATCCGGATATTGATTAAAATATACATCTGCTAATATTATATCATACTCTTTGTTTGTAAGTTTAGTTGTAAAATCTTTACTTTTTGCTATATTAACATTTATCTTAATCCCAACATTTTGTGCCATCTCTTTAATCAAGTTAGCTATTTGTGTTTTGGTAGAATCTTCTTCATTAACTAAAATATTTAATTCTGCTTTTATACTCTTCCCATCAATATTTTTAGTATATATTCCGTTTTCTTTTTTCCAACCATTTGAAAGTAATTCATTTTCTGCACCATAAATATCATATTTATATTTAATTTCTGAATATATAAAAGGTAGATCTATAAGTTCTGAAAAGGAATTATTTATTTCTTTTATGATGTCTTCTCTTTTTAATGAATAAACTAAGGCTTTCCTTATTTCTTTTAACTTAAACACATTAGAATCTTTATTTCCAAACAAAAATATATTTTCACCATCTCTATATTTCTTTATATTATATTCGTGCTTACCAATCATTTGCATAATACCATCCGATGATGCAAAAAACATATCAATCTTATCATCCCTAAAATCTGCTACCATATCATCAGTATCTGAATAATTTGTTAGTGTAATACTTTTTATATTTGAATTAGATTTTAATCTATTAAATGATATCATACTATCAGACACATTTTGCACTTTGAAAGCTAATGAACTGCTATCTATATTAATCGGAAAATCAAGTTTATATACATAGTATGGATCTTCATTATTGAGTAATATTCTTATATAATCATTTTCTTTTGTTATCTCTTTAATATTTGCTACATTTTTATAATATGAATTAGTTTCTCCAGCTGATTTTATTTTGTTAATAGCTTGATTTAAATCCTCATAAGTTAAATCATATTCTTCATTTAAATATACTAAATATTCTTTATTACTTATTTTCTCAATTTTACTTGCTGACATATAATTTATAGTATAATCTTTATTGATTTCTAATAATCTAAGTGTTGAATTTAAATACAATTCATTTAAAATAATATTTCTAGTTTTTGATACATCTGTAGTATCTAGTTTTGATATGCCAAGTCTTAATGCATAGTCTTTTTCTAACTTAACATCTTTTTCTTTATTTGAAAAAACATTGAGTATATCCATATTCTCAAAATTTACAATCTTTCTTGATATTATACCTATTAAAAAAACCGCCACAATAATAACTAAAACCTTAAAGATTGTGGGAATATATATTTTATTTTTTTTATATTTTATTTTTTCATTATCTTTGTCCATTTTCAGAGTTACAGTATTATTTAATTTATTTTTTTGTTTTATTTTACTTAATTTTTCTCTTTTATATTTTAAATCATTAGATTTTTTTGTCTTTGTGCTATATCTAATTTTATTACTCTTTTTTTTATTTTCTAATTCTTTTCTACTAATCTTTTTATATCTATGTGAATCTATAATTTTAGCACTCAAAAAGTATCACCCACTTTCTTCTAGTCTTACTAATATTATTTTACTCTAATTATATCATACTAAACATTAAAAAAAAAGTTTTTTATTTTTTTTCTGATTTTTACTTTTTAGGTATAGAAAAAGCCTCAAAGAAAAACAACTATTCTTTGAAGCTTAAATATATCATAAATATTATAACTTTGGTTCAACTACAAATTTTATTCCAGTTTTATCCTCGTTATCAATATTAACAGCTGTAAATGCTGGTGAACATACTAGTTCTACTCCAGATGGTGCTACAAATCCTCTTGCAATAGCTACTGCTTTTACTGCTTGATTTATTGCACCTGCCCCAATTGCTTGCATTTCTGCTCTACCATTTTCTTTTACAAGTCCAGCTATTGCTCCTGCAATTGAATTTGGGCTAGATTTTGCTGAAATTTTTAATATATCCATTTCTTACCTCCTATGAATTTATCATTTGTTAGTGCATATATCACTTTACACATTTAAATTATATATAAATACAAATAAAAAATCAAGTCGTTTTATACTTTTTGACAAAAAAATATATAAACTGTGTTATTTTTTATTATCAATATATAGAAATAAAAAAGTACTTCGACTTAAATAAAGAAATATCATTTTAAAATATGATTTATTTGCAAATAAAAGTTACAATTTACAATATGTTTTAGTTTAATTCCCTCTAATATATATTCACATAGCTCATATAAAAAATTTAAACATCAAAGAAAATAGATTAAAATTAACAATCTGTTATTACTAGACATTTGATTTTATACATATTTTTCATAGCCAACAAATACTTTGTCTTCAAGTTGCCAATAACCATTTGCTATTTTTTTAAATCCAAGTCTTTCATACAATCCAATAGCAGCACTTTTATTTTTATTATAAACTGTTAATCTAATACAGTCATATCTATTATCGATAGCATACTTTATAATAAACTCCATTGCCTTCTTTGCAAAACCTTTTCCCTATATCAAAGGAAGTATTGCTAATCTATTTAAATAAAAAAAACTCTTATTATTAGAAGTCCATTCTATATCTTTATAATCTGGGTAATCAAGCTTACTTAATACAAAATGCCAATTATATAATTATTTTCTTACATAATATACATTTCTTTATTTAAAATATCACTTTCAAATTTGCAAAATTTTTTTACATTATTTAGGTCATTTATAATAGCATTTATTTTTTCTATATCATTGCTATTTGCTAATCGTATATTCATTCTAATAATCTCCTTTTTTTATAAAGAATAAATTCGCCATTAATTATGTATATTACATAAATATTAAAATTTAATTTTTCACATTTTCTATAATACAATATAATTGCTTATTTCTTAGTATTGTTCATGTTTCTTATAATATATTTATTATTTCATTTATATTTTTATTGTAAAAACTATTACATCTTCTATACTTTCACGCTTTTAAGTATACTATCTTATTTAAAATTTCTCTTATAGTATACACATTTCAACTGTTTTAGCTATTAATTTTTAAGCAAAATATTTAAACATATTTTATAACTTCTTTGATTTTTATAACAGTTGTAGAAGGATATTTACTTTTTAATTCGTAATACACAAAAGAAAAATCACTCATATCTTTTAGTAGTTTCCAGAAATTATATTTTTATTAATAAATCAAACAAATAATGCATGTGAGCTTAAACAAAAAAATGATTATTTTCTTTTAACATAGTTATATTCACTCTTTTAATTATGTTTATTATATCATTAAGTATATAAAAAAAGTGAATCAAAAATTATTTTACGATTCACTTTTTTGTGTTACTTTTTCAACAACAATGCAAATAATATTAGAAAAAATCACAAAAATATTAATTTTTTAGTACCTTGTCAAAGCCTAGGCATTATATTCTTTTTAATTTAGTGTTCAATGTCAATAGTTGGAGGGGAAAATTTCTAAATAAAACATAGCACCTAATTTTGATAAAAATTATAATTTGTATAATCTATTTGTAAATATATAGAATTTAGTTTAAAATCCCTTAAACTATCCAATTCCGTTTTTCTATCATAATTTGAAAATACAGTCTTATGCTTCATATTCTTCCAATAAAATCCAGGATGTGTCATTATTTGTACACAATCAATATTTCCAATATTAGATAATTGTTTTAATAAAACATTAGAGTTTCTAAAATATCCATACATAGTACCTATATAATATATTTTATCTTTTTGACAATTCATAATACACATATAATTATTTAAATTCATATCATATTTAAAAAAATAATCTAATCTATCTCTTATATAATTTATATCCATTTTATCATCCAATATTTTAAAGTCTTTAAAAAAAGTATTTTTACTTAAAAGTTTCTTATCAAACTTTTCCAAATCTTCATATGGTATTCTTAAATGAATTTTATATTTAATAGAAATATTTTCAAATAACTCTTCGACTTTTTTATTAAAAATATTACAATGATTATGGCCATCAATGTGATTTGGTATAAACCCATATTCCTTAATAAATTTTTCAAATTGCATATTTATTTCTTCATCAATCATTTTAAAATTCAATGTACTATCAATTGAATTTCTCCAAAAAGAAAACTTTCTGCGTTCATAATTGTAATTTTTTAAACAAAGTTCCTCCATAGTATATTTTAATAATGGATTGTCTGTTAAATTAATATGAATTCCTATACTAGCTTTTTTTTTCATAATGCAAACTAATAATTTTCTAAACCATCCAATTTTATTGGTTACAATTATACTAACACTAGTAACATATCCTTTTATAACACCATAAAAAATTCCTAAATCTCTATCTATGTCAATACCAAAATCATCAGCATTTATTATTATTTTCATTTTATAAATTTTCCTTATTTTCTCTCAAATAAAGGATAAATATCAGTTAAACTAACATTATATATATAATTTATATATTCCCAATTGTTTTCTTTTAACTGTAAATATCCTCTTATCTTCTGAGCTGTTATAGGCATAAAAGGTTCGATTAAATTAGCTATATTTGCTATTATAATTGCACATGTATATATTGTATCATTAAATTTATTTATATCTTCTTTAATTTGTATCCATGGTTTCTGGTCATCGTAATATTTATTAGCAAAGTCTAATAATTCTATTATACTAAGTGCTGCTTTCCTAAATTCTATATGTTCTATAAAGCCTGAAATTTCCAAATATTTTTTCTTAATATAGCTTTCAACATTTAAATCTAACTTTCCATGAGGAAGTATAGATAAACCTTTATATTTCAATGTTCTATTAACGAAATTACCTAATTTATTAGTAATTTCATTATGTGTTAATATATAATCTTCTTCTGTAAAATTAGCATCTTTAGTTTCTGGTCCATTTTTTATTAAATGAAATCTTAAAGTTTCAGTATCAAATTTATCTAACGCTTCTATAATAGTTAGTCCTATACCTTTACTTTTAGAAAATTTTTGATCATTAAAGTTCAAATACTCAGTTGAAACCATTATATCAGGTAAGTGAATATTTTCATTTAATCCAATAAGTAGAGCTGGAAAAATTATTGAATGAAAAACAATATTATCTTTTCCATGTACCATATAAATTATATTTTTTTCACTATTTCCTTTCCACCATTCATCAAAGTTTAAATTATTATTCTCACAATATTTCATTGTAGCTGTTAAATACCCAAAAACGGCATCTATCCACACATACATTTTTTTATCTTCAAAGCCTTTTACTGGTATATCTATCCCCCAATCTAAATTTCTTGTAACTGCTCTTTCTTTCAATCCTTCTTTTAAATACTTATCAGTTTCATTCTGGGCATTTTTTCTCCACTTATTTTTATTTTTATTTACATACTTTTCTATTTCTAATTGTAACTTTGGTAATTCTAAATATAGATTTTTATTTTCTCTAGTAGTTGTTAAATTACCACATTCGTTACAAAATGCTCTTTTTAAATCCTCTTTTGTAGGTACATAACCACAATCACATTGATCTCCTTTTGTTTCATTACCACAATTAGGACATTTCAATTTAAGTTCTCTATCAGCAACAAATTTCTTACACTTCTCACAATAATTATCCTCGTCTATCTTTTCTATAATATAACCATTATCATATATTTTTCTAAACAAATCCATTACTTTTTCTTTATGATATTCATCTTCAGTACTAGTATATAAATCATATGAAAAATTCATTTTTTTAAATACTTCAAAAAACTCTTTATGATATTTATTGGCAATATCTTTTGGACTTACTTTTTCTTTCTTTGCAGTCTCAGTAATCGGTGTTCCATGACAATCAGTACCAGATACAAAAATGACTTCATCGCCTTTTAGTCTGTGATATCTTGCCAAAATATCACCAGATATTAAAGCTGCTAAATGTCCTAAATGTAAAGAACTATTTGCATAAGGCCATGCACCACCTATAATAATTTTCCTACTCATAATACCTCCTTATATTTTTTATATTTTATATATTTTTTATAATTTCTAATACTTCATTATACACTTCTAAAATACTTCTAGTAGCATCTATATTAAATATTTTTACATCTTTTTCATATTGATTTATAAAACTTCTCTTATACTCTTCACATAATTGCATATATTGTCTTTCTATCCAAATATCATTAACAACACTCTCATTTCTTTTTTTTATTCTTTGCATAGAAACTTCAATAGGAACATTAAAAAATATATAAGCATTAGGTTTTTTTATTGTATTACCTATATTGTTTTGGTACCATTCTAATATATCTTTATATATTTTTTTATCATTATTTAAAATACTCATTGCATATACATGCGCTAGTGTCGATAGATAATACCTCTCAAATAATACGAAATTTTTCTTTGAATCCTCATATAATATAGTTTTTAAATTTTCTAATAACAAAAAGTATTTAGTATTAGTATAATCTATATAATTAGTTTTTTCAATATTTTCCATCAATTTACTAATTTTTATATTGATACCATCTATTTTTCTTTCATTACTTGTAAGAAGCTGTATATTTGTACTTTTTCCGGCGCCAGAAATTCCTTCTAGAACAATCAATTTTTTATTTTCCATATTTATCTCCTAAATTCTTTTTTTATATAATCCGTGTATTCCTAAGCTAATAAAGTGCTTTTCAAAAAATTCTTTATATTCCCTACTCTGTGCTTTTTTTATTGTATCTTCTAGATGTTCAGCTCCTATATATATTTCCTCACCTGGATTCATTGTAGAAATATACATATATCCATCCTCTGTTAAAGTTTTATAAAAGAACGTTAACACTTCTAGTGGGTTGACAGTATGTTCTAAAACATCTCTGCAAAATATAAAATTAACCTTTTGAAATAATTTTGGTAATTTCATATCTTCTAAAACACTATAGCATGTAATATCTAAATTTCTATCAACGAATCTTTTTTTTGCAAAATTAAAAGTATCAATATCTAAATCAATCGCTAATACTTTATATCCCATTCTTGCAAATAATATAGAAAAATCACCAACACAGCATCCATAATCCATAACAATTGAATTTTTTGATAAATTTTCTTCCATAAAATCAAATATTTCAAGTTGTTTTTCAAACTTTTCTGGTCTTCCTAATAATTGTCTTAATGAATAATATTCAGATGCATTACTATAACTTTCAAATATTATTTTATTAGAATCCATTTTATCAAAAAAGTTAGGATATAAAAATTCTGTTTTATATTCTAAAGAATCAATTGGATATTTTTTACTTATTTTATCTATAAATTCGTTTCCTTTGTTAAAAAATTTAAAATATTCTTCTTTACGTTCCTCATAATAGTCATTATTTTTATTAATTTTTATCATATTTTCTATTTTTTTAGTAGTAAATTTTTCTATTTTACAATCTCTTTCTATTTTATCATCATTAAAAACTATCATATAACTCATATTCATTGGACACTCTCTACAAAAGTCCATCTTTTTATTTCTAAAATTCTTCCATTCTTCAGATTTCCATAATTCCTCTATTTCTGTTTCTAATATATTTCCTATTATATATTCTCTATTATATTCTACTGCATTACAAGGCAACACCATACCATCACCTTCAATTATCATAAATGAACTTGGAATATCACACTTTCTTTTTATTGTATCATCTGGCCAATAAAAACCATTCTCAAAATTTTTAATATTATTAAATTCTGTATTAAAAAAATCTTTAACTTGTTTAATATTATAAGACTTTAAATTTTCGTTTATATCTAAACTATTAATTTTTTTTATTAATTCTGGTACATAATTATTTTTAAAGTCATTTATTTGATTAGAATCTAATAAAAAATTCTTTTCTTTTGAATCTGCCTCTATCATATCAATGCTCAAAATATCTGATTTTATATTATTTGCTAAATCTATCATTTCAGATATTTCTTTATAATTATATTTTGATAATACCATTCTTAAATTTAATTTAAAAGGAATGTCACTTTCCTTACATTCTTTTATTTGGCTTATAGCTCTATCAAATAAGCCATCTAAAGCTCGTAATTTATCATGTTCTTCTGCTCTAGGAGAATCAATTGATAAATTTATACATAAAAGACCAGCATTCATTAATTCTTTAAACATATTAAAGTTTAAAAACCAACCATTAGTATTTAAAGATGCTTTAAGACCATTTTTAGTAATTAATCTAACTAGTTTTACAATATCTTTATATATTAAAGGTTCACCACCACTAATACAAATTTGCTCTGTTCCCATAATTTTTAATTTCTTTAACAATTTATCATATTCTAGTAAAGATATTCTTTTATTAGTAGAAAATTTTTTACTTCTAGGATTACAATGCTTACAATTAGCAATACAATTTAGTGTTGGCTTTAGAACAACAAGTGTTGGGTTTTCATTAACATTATAAAAACTTCCCTTTTCTCTATATATTTTAGCATAATCAGTATAATAGTATTTTGATTTATATTCTAATTTCATAAATTACCCCCTTTAAATTTTTACTTTCTAATTTTCTCATAAACGATTGGACATACCAATCTCATTCCAACCTTTTTTCTCTATCTAATAATACAACATTAGTTAAGAACCCAATTTTTATATTCTTCTTTTTAGAGTATTCTATATATTGATTTCTACCCATTAATGGTTCACCAGCACTAAAAGATATTATTTCTGCACCTAATTTTTAAAACTATCTATGGACTTGTTTTTTTACTATATAGTTATTTTATTTTTTCTTTTTTTACCAGTATATGCAAAGCATCTTTTACATCTAAAACTACATAAATTACTAATCAAAAAAATTACTTTTTCATTACTTTATATTTTTATTTTTCATATTCTTCAATTTTTGATACCAAATATTTCAAGGTATTCATTTCCTTAACTAAATTTTCACATTTTTTTATATTATTTCTATACATTTCTATATTATTTAAGAATTTACTTAAATTTTTAATAGTAATCAAATCTGAAGAATAACCTATTTGGTTATCATTTATAAATTTACCGCAATAGTTTTGATCATATGTTGGCAAAGGGATTACAAACAAAGGAATATTGCAATATAATGCCTCTGATATTAAAGTATGACCTGCTGTACTAATAACAGCACATGAATTTATTAATTCCTTAACAAATCTTTCTCTTTGATTTTTCAATATAGTAACATTTTCTTTTATTTTTTCACCACTTTTAGCATATTCTGTTGAAAAAATTATAAAATTATAATTTTTAAAACTATTAAATATCTTTATTATTTCCTCCATACTCTGTTTTATAGGAATATCTATATATTTTGAGAAATATACTAAAATTTGTTTTTTCTTACTATTTACTTGTTTGGAGATTTCTTTTAAGTCATTTCTTATTATAGGATACAAAAGCTCAATATTATTAGGTAACATGCCTTTAGGTAAATCATAAAAAGAAACAACAAATTTTTTATCTGATTTAGGAAAGAAGAATTGTAATCTTCTTTTTTCTTCTATATTTGAATAACCATTTATAGTATCATTCATATAAATAAATTTACTATGTTGATCAATATTTATTAATGGTTTATTTAATTTATATGCGATTTTTGCAACAGTTGGTTCGTAATCACTAATACATAAATCGGGCAAAAAATTTTCTCTTAATAATTCTCTATAAATATTATTATTATGTATTTTTCCAGGAATAATTTTTAACCAATTTCTTTTTATACAATCATATACATTAATTTTATCTCCCTTAAATGTAATCATAGGCACATATACATCATAAACTTTCATTTTACTATTCGAAAAAAAATTTATTCCTTCACCATAAGTAAATATTCTTACTTCATGCCCATTCTTTATTAGTTCTCTACTCAATTCATATTGTCTAATACAGTGACCTTTGCCTATTCCACATACTCCAATTAAAATCTTCATAAAACTACTCCTTTATTAATATTAAAAATTTTTTTAATTTAAATTCTTTAAGTACCACTCAATTGTTTTTTCCAAACCATCTTGTATACTATATTTTGGATTATATTCTAAAACCATTTTAGTTTTACTTATATCTGATAATGAATTTTTTATATCTCCTTTTCTTTCAGGGACATATTTTACATTTGTCTCTTTTCTTAATAAATTGCTTATTAAATTATATAATTTATTAACAGATGTGCTTTCACCAAAACCTACATTAAAAACTTGTCCAGCAGCATTATTTATAGACATACATGCTTTCAAATTAGCCTCAATAACGTTATCAATATATGTGAAATCTCTACTTTGTTCTCCGTCACCATTTATTTTTATTTCTTTATTTTCTAAAATAGCTTTTATAAACTTTGGTATAACTGCAGAATATTCAGAATATGGATTTTGCTTCCTACCAAAAACATTAAAGTACCTCAATCCTACCGTTTTTAATCCATATAAGTTATAATATAATAAAGCTGTTTCTTCATTTGCCTTTTTACTAAGTGCATATGGAGATAATACATTACCTTCATTTCCAATAATTTTAACTTTATCATCATTATCACCATAAACTGAAGCAGATGAAGCATATATTACACCTTTTACATTATTCATATAAGCAGAATGCAGAATGTTATGTGTACCTAATATATTATTTTTTGTATAGTCTAACGGTTGTATAATTGATTTTGGAACCGCTCCCCATGCAGCTTCATGAAATACAAAATCAATATCTTTACAAATACTCTCACATAATTTATAATCACAAATATCTCCTTCAACAAATTCAAATTTTTCATTTTTTAATAATTCTGTAATATTCTCTCTTCTTCCATTATAAAAATTATCAATCCCTCTAACATAAAATCCCGACTCTAAACATGCTTCAGCTAAATTTGAACCAATAAAACCTGCAACTCCTGTTATTAAAACATTATATTTTTGATCTATATCTATAATCTCCATACTTCAAATCCCCTTTCTAATAATTCATTTTTATTAAATATCCCGTGTATATCAAATACTATTTTGTATTTATTATCATATAAATTATTTAAATCTTCTATATTCATATTATAATATTCTTTATGCTTAACAGCAAAAACAACTACATCAACTTTTGGTATATTGTTACTCAATGAATAATTATACATTTTTTTTAATTCAAAATTATTTACATGCTTGTCTTCTAAATATACATTTATATTTTCTTTTTTTAAATATTTTATGATATCCATAACTTTTGAATTTCTTATATCATTTACATTTTCTTTAAAAGTTAAACCTTTTATTAAAACATTAGAATTTTCAAGAGATAAATCATGAGCCAGTATCTTCTCTTTTATATTTTCAGCTATATAATATCCCATAGAATCATTCATTTTTCTTCCTGAGAGAATTACCTTTGGATTAAAATTCATTTTTCTTGCTTTATAGGCTAAATAATATGGATCAACTCCTATACAATGTCCACCTACCAAACCAGGTTTAAAATTTAAAAAATTCCATTTTGTAGAAGCTGCTTCTAAAACTTCATAAGTATCAATATTCATAATATGAAATATTTTTGATATCTCATTTATAAAAGCAATATTTATATCTCTTTGTGAATTTTCAATTATTTTTGCTGCTTCAGCAACCTTTATAGATGAAACTTTAACAGGTTTACGTACTAAACATTTTTGATATAAATCAGCAATCTTTTCAGTAACTTCATAATTAGATCCAGATACTATCTTTTTGATATTTTCAAACTTATGTTTTTTATCACCAGGATTAATTCTTTCTGGAGAATAACCTACAAAAAAATCTTTATTGTATATATATCCAGAAACTTTTTCTATAATAGGAACGCAAACTTCTTCTGTAGTTCCTGGATATACTGTTGATTCGTAAATAATTATACTACCTTTTTTTAAATTCATTGCTACCATATTTGTTGCATTTTTTAAATCACTTAAATTAGGTTTATTATTTTTATCAATTGGGGTTGGTACTGTAATGATAATAACATCAGCTTTTTTTATATCTTCAGAATTACTTGTAAAGTGTAAATGTGTATTATTCAATTCATCACTTCCCACCTCTTCAGTTAAATCAATCCCCTCTTTATATTTTTGTATTTTAGTTTCATTAATATCAAAACCATAAGTATCATATTTTTTGGCAAAAGAAATTGCTATAGGCAATCCTACATATCCTAATCCAATAATTATAACTTTCATTTACTTGCCTCCTTGTTTAATTCTACTGTTATTTTTTACATTTTTTATATCAGTAAAATAATCTTTTAAATTATAACCGTTAAAATTCCCATTCAAATATTTTTTTTGTTCTACAATAAAAATCTTTTTAATATGTTATAAAAAAATTTTTTAAATTTATAAATTTAGTTTTTAAATTTATTACTAAATATTTTTTATTTAGAACTTTATATATATTTTTTACTAAAGTCTCTTTACCTACAATATAACCATTTTTTAAAAACTGTCTTATAACTTTATAATTAATTCTAAATTCATATTCATTTTGATTAATAATTTCTTTTAATTTATTAGAAATGAATAATTTATTTTGATTATAAAAGAAATATATATTTTGGTTACGCCAAAAAAATCTTGATAAATAAATAATCTATTTAATTTATAATCTATTATAATTAATGAATAGATTACATCTAAATAATAAATATTTTCCCCATAATTATTATAAAGATTATATATATCCTCCAGATTATATTTTTTAAAATTTTTATCATATAAATTTTCAAATATTATAATTTCTATATTTTCTTTTTTTATTGTTTTACATATACCATTCTTTCTTATTATACATGTAAAATTAAATAATCTATAAAAATCATATTTTCCATAATGTTTTTCCAATCTATCTAAATGAATTTCTATTTTACTCAAATATTATAATATACTAACATAAAAAAATCAATTTTAATTTTAGATTGCTGAAAAAGAAGTAAAAAAATATTAAATAGAAAAATAATTTTTGGTTCAATATTTTTATATACTTAAATAATAAATATAGTTGAAAAAACTGCTGTAACTATGTTAAAAAAAATAATCAGTTAATTTTTTATTCAAGATCACATACATCACTTTTTTGATGTATTAATAAAAAAATGATTTTAAGAAACAACTAAAAAAATATATATTCTACTATGACTAAAAAAATCTAAAGTGTAATAAAAATGCTTAAAAATATTTTGCTTAAGAATTAATAGCTAAAGCAATTGAAAAGCCTATATAAGAAGATGAAATTGAAATAAAATAATAAAAATATACATAAAATAATAAATATGTTAGACGGTACCAAAATATAAATAAATATTAAAATAGATAAATCTTATACATTTTTTATTTCTACTTTTTGTCTTGGAATTTATTTTAATTTTGTACTTACTATTTTCTTTTTTAATTAATATAACACTGCATAAATAATTACACTTTCAGTATAACATATTCACAATATATTTTTACTTTATATACAACTTTTAGAATAATTTTAAGGCATATATACTTTTTATAATTAAGAAATTAGTTAAAAATTTAATATATTTTTCCAAATTTTAGTTGACTATAATAATTATAAATTATATAATATGTGCAAAAGAAACATATAGCCAATCTTTAGTAAGAAAGGGGTATAAAAATGAACAATAAAGATTCTAAAAAAAATGTAACGTTATCAGTTCATGCTAGCTCTTTTAATAACTGGGAAGAAACTTATAATTTTATCAAAGGATACGCAATCGGAAAAGGAATGAATAATACACTAATAGCACTTGGTATTGCTAAGCACTATCATAAAGGGCAATTTAGAAAAGGTGGTGAACCTTATATAATTCATCCTTTAGAAGTAACTTCATACCTTATCAATCTTAAAATAGATGACGATATTACTTGCGCTGCAGCTATTCTTCATGATGTTATTGAAGATTGTAATCTTCCATATGACGGAAAAGAATTTATTGATCATTATAATCTTCCAAAAGAAGTAGTTGATATCGTTTTATTATTGACTAAGAAAAAAGGTATACCAGAAAATATTTATTACGATAAAATTAAAGAAGACAAAAGGGCCCTTATTATAAAACTAGCTGACAGAACAAATAATTGTTCCACTATGGTTGAAGCTTTTACTAAGGACAAGCTAATATCTTACGTTGAAGAAACAGTTGACCTTATATATCCTTTATGTGCTTATGCAAAAGAATATTATCCTGAACTTTCAAATGCTGTTACTATTATAAAATACCATATAGTATCCATTTGTGAAACAATATCCTCATTATTTAATAAACATACTTCATATAATCCGAATAGATATAAAAAGACATTATTGTTTATTAGAGGATTTGCTACTGCCAGAAAAATGCATAACACTTTAATTGCATTAGCTCTTGCAGAGCGCTTTCATCAAGGCCAACTTAGAAAAAGTGGAGATCCCTTTATAATACATCCACTTAGAGTATGTTCCTACTTGATTTCTTTGAATTTAAGTAACGATGTTACTTGTGCGGCAGCTCTTCTTCACGAAGTATTAAAAAAATGTGATCTTCCAAATGGCGGTAATGAATTAATTGAAACATATAAACTTGATCCAGAAGTTTTAGAATTAATTAAACTTGTATCGCGTGATGAAGCAATAAGCAAGGAAATATACTATGAGAATTTGAAAAAAAATCCTCAAGCTTTATTAATAAAATTATCTAATAGAGCTAATACTTGTACTATTTTAACTTCTTATTCTCTAGACGAATTAGCAGAATATCTTGACGAAGGACATAACTTTATTGATCCTCTTTGTACTTATGGGAAGTTATATTATCCAGAGTACTTATCTCAAATAGTTAATATGAAATATCATATTAATGCAATGTGTCAAATCGTCGAATGTTTTAACAAGGATGAAGTCTTTGCAAAAACAGAAGATAATAAAACGGAATAATAAGATATACATTTAAATAGCCAAAAGACACTATATTTTTATAATTTATATAGTGTCTTTTTTTTATTCATAAAATTCTCAAAGATTCTGTATTAATTAGATGTTATTTAATACCTCAACAATAATAGAATCCATATTTCCGTACATCTGGTCAAAGGATCTTAAATATTCAATAGTACTTTTAACTATATGCCAATCAACATAAACCAAATCTCCCTCTTCAATAAACTTAACAATGCTAAGTTCCTCAATTTCTTTAGGCAAAGTAACTTCAGGATAAGTGTTACGAACTTTTGCGTTAGTTCTATCCCAGTCTTCATGTAGCCTATTTACTTCGATTATCTTAAGTTGCTCAATATTAGGAGCATCTTTATTAATTTCTAAAGCTTTTCGAAACTTATCATCAATATTGAGTCTACCATACATAATCGCATCAGTCAATAGATGCCAAGCATACCCTCTCCAAAATGGATCTATCTTTTCATTTTTATTCAAACTACACCAAAAAGCTATAACATTTGGAGTACTACTCAATCCATAATGTAAACCGTCTGTACAACCTGATTTCTCTTTTTGCAAAATACGTTGCTTAAGTCTGATCAAATCTGGAAAACGATAAAGAAGAAGGCTTTCATACTTAGCAAAAACTTTCTCAACTTCACCATAAGTTTTGTAATACTTTTTTAATAAATCCGGTGCCTCTACGCCTAAAACAAATCTACGATTGCTAAGTGCTTCCGTATTACATGATGCAAGATGAATATAATATCCAGGCATAAATTTACTCCTTTCTTTTTACCAATACAGCTAATATACTGTATAACCTATATTGTTATACTAGATATTATATCATTCTTTTTATTTATGTCAAGTGCAAATGTGATATTTATATGCTTCGCATATATTTATTTTATTTAGTTACCTTTTGTAATTAAATAAAAGCCTACCCCGAATTTTTAATTTTATGTCTGTTCAACACCATTTCAACACATGTATCCACACAGCAATGAGTTTTTTAAAATTTTTTAATATACTTCATTAGTCCCCCTATTTATACATATTTGTCCTCTAAACTAATTATGTAATAGTTTAAAGTTAAAACAAATCCTAAATGTATACCAAAAGATTACATTTAGGATCTATTTTTAATCAATTTGTGAATTTATATATACTTTTCCTTCTAAGTCTATAACATAATCATCCAAATTTATACTAGATGAAACATTTAATTTTTCATTGTTTATTTTATAATATAATTTATCAACATCATTTAAAGCTATACTTTCTCTTAGTTCTTCATCTTCTATATCTTTTACAGAATTACTATCATATAGTATATTTTCTTCTCTTAAAGATAATAAATCTCTTTTTATGATTTCTTCTATAGTAATATTTTCATCTAATGTTTTTTCATAATCTATATATAATGCAACTTCTTGATTTAACTCGTATACTTCACTTTTTAGTAAAGATAGTTTAACACCATCTATAACTTCAACATTTTTTTGATTCATATATACAAAACTAAATGTTGCAATAGTCATAACAGTACATATAATCATCGCAATAGATGAAATTACTATTCCTGCTATTTTTAATGCTTTTTTTCCTTTTTCTCTATTTTTTACTAGACCAACAATTGAAATTATTAATGCTACTATAGCAATAATAATTCCAAGAAAAGGTATAAAAGAGCAAATAAGTGCAATAAGACTTAATATAAAACCTACAATTTCCATGACCAATCCCCCTACGATTTATAATATATATTAAACATTTGATACAATAGCTTTATTGCTTTTTTATTAACTTGTTATAAAATCATGAGTAACTTTTGGGTTGCAACTAATAAAACTGCACAAGTTATAATACCAATTATAAAAGTATAATCACAAAAAATATATCTATATTTTTTCATAATGTTACTTTCTTTTTTTACTGTGTTTTTTATCTTTATAAACTTCCCTTTATTTTTGACTAATTCAATAATGATTAATACTATTCCAATTAATATTAAAGAAAAGTATATAATGTTTATAATTCCTAAAACAATATTATTACTTTCAAATATCATAACCAAAGCAGCATACCCATTATTAAGTAAGTGTATCATACCTGATGGAACTATACTATTTGTTTTTAATGTTATAATTGATAGTATTACTCCCATTATAAATGCAAATAACATTTGTGATAAATTAAAATGAACAACAGAGAAAAGTAACGACGATGCAATTACAGCAAAACATATTCCATACTTTTTAGTATAATTTAATACTGCTTTTCTTATATAAAATTCTTCAAAAATTGCAGGAAGGACTGCTACTTCAATAAAGAATAACACTTTACCAATTATAGTTTTATCATTAAACATATTAACTTTATCTAGTACGTCGTAATTAAGACCAATTCTCTCAAGTATAATTCCAACAACGATTTGAACTATTAATACTAGTGGTAAAGCAATTAAAACATATTTAAAATAACTCTTTTTATTACATTTCTCTATCTTTTCTTTTTCACTATATGACATCACAAATAAAGCTGGAACAATCAAAGATATAACAAAAGATATCATACGTGTAATAGTTTCTATTGTTTCTAAAGATATACTTTTATTTAAAATATTATATAATGGAACATTTAAAATCTGTAATATATATGTAAATATTAACTGTAATAATATAAATAATATTACAGAAAAACCTAAAACATATCCTATCTTACTATATTCTGTTTTAGCAATCTTTTGCTTTTGTACTTCAATAACATCTTCATCTTCTTTATTTTTTTTAGATTTTTTATTACTATAATCAAGTACTCCATTTTTAAAAAATGTAGCACCATATCTTACAAGTAAAATTCCTGATAGAATTAACAATATAGTAGCTATTATTACTTGTATTATATTTGCCTGTCCTAAAAGTACCATAGTAGGTACAAAATACATCGAAGCAATTGGAATACAAGATACTATATATGAAATTATAGTTGGGGCCTTTAAAGGTGTAACTAAAAAAGTAGATAACATATATATTATTAAGTTTGCTGTTATTAATATAACAGTTGCATTACCAGCCTCAGTTATATTTGTTGTTTTTGAAGAGAAAATAGCCTGTATAATGCAAAGAATAAATATAGTTAATAATAAATATATAAACGCTATTATACAATATATAATTAAATTTGTATCTACAAAAGTAGATATACTCGTTAAATCTACTGTTTGTATGTCTAAACTTGGCCCTAATATATACATATTTAGTATAGAGTTAATAAGCATGGCAACTAAGAAATATAGCATAGTAAATACAATTTGAACTATAAATGTTAGATTAATACTTAATACCTTTGCTATTAAATATCCCTTAGCACTAATACTTGTTAAGACATATTCAATACTTTTATTTATCTTTTCTTGTGATATATCGTTAGCTATTTTAGATAATATTAACAATAAAATAAAAAATATAATATAATTAAATACCGTTTGCATAGCATATTTACTATCTGTATTATTGTTGTCTACGCCTAACATAATTCTCTCTATTTCAGGCTGTTCTTTTAATTTATTTAAAGTATCTAAATCAATATTATAAGTAGATGCATACTTTTTCTCTTTTGCCTCTTTTAAAGCATCTTCTATTATTTGTATATAATTTGCATTAACTCCTTCTTGTGATATAACTTTAGCTTTTACATCCAAATCATCTTCTTCTACAGTAACAATTACTTGATTATTTTCTACATTATCTTTTGTATATTCTTTATTTTCAGTTTCTTGTATTAATTCAATATCACTATTTAAAGTAAATTTTTCATTTAAATAATCATATATTAAATTATTATTATCTAATACAATTATCTGTGTTTTATCTCCAAAAGAAATATTATTATTCTTAAGTATATTTTTAACCGTATTAAAATTAAAGGCAACTATAGTAACTAATAATAACAATATATTAAGAATTATAAACCATTTATTTCTAATATTTTTTTCTACAGTATATCTTACCACATTAAAAATTTTACTCTTCATAGCCTTTTCCTATCCTTTCTATAAAGATATCATTAAGAGATATATCAAGTAATGAAAATTTTAATACCTTATCGTCTTTTATAACATTTAAAATCTTATTTATAGCTTTTTCATCATTTATTTTTATAACATATTCATTTTTATCTATAATAGATATATCTTCTATGCCTGATACACTTTTTAACTTATGAATATCAAAATCACCTACAATACTAATATTTTGCTTCGAATATTGTTTTTTTATCTCATGTAAATCTCCTGATATAATTTCATTTCCTTTATCTAAAATTAATATATCATCGCATATTTGTTCAACATGATCCATTCTATGCGAAGAAAACACAATCATTTTATTTAAAGCCTTTTGCTCTAAAATTACACTTTTAAGTTCTTCTACGCTAATTGGATCTAAACCCGAAAAAGGTTCATCAAGTATAAGTAAACTTGGATCATGAAGTATAGCTATTATAAATTGGATTTTCTGTCTATTTCCTTTTGATAAATCTTTTAATTTTGTATTCATATATTGTGTAATATTAAATCTTTGAAGCCATTTAAGCAATTCCTCTTTTATTCTACTTTGACTCATCTGTTTTAAGCATCCATAATAAATACATTGCTCTAAAACTGTATATTGTAAAATAAGACTACCTTCTTCTGGTAAATATCCAATTTCATTAGATATATTATCATCGATTATTTTATTATTATATAGTATTTTTCCAGAATCTGGAGATATTATATTAAGAATTGTCCTAAAAATAGTAGATTTTCCTGCCCCATTTCTTCCAAGCAGTCCAAATATTCTTCCATTTTTCACCTCAAAAGAAATGTTATTAACTGCTTTAATCTCACCAAAACTTTTAACTAAACTTTTTACTTGTAACATTCTTGCCTCCTAAATTTATTAATTATTTTTTCCAAACTATTTTATTAACATACAATCTCCAAAGCTAAAAAATCTGTATTTCTCATTAACTGCGACATTATATGCATTCATAATATTTTCTTTTGAAGCAAACGCACTTACTAGCATTATAAGTGTTGACTCTGGTAAATGGAAATTAGTAAGAAGTGCATCAATCATTTTAAATTTATATCCAGGATATATAAATATATTTGTTTCCTTAGCCATTTCATGTATTATCCCATCTTCGTCAGTAGCACTTTCTAATACTCTACACGAAGTAGTACCCACACAATATACTTTTTTCCCCTCACTTTTTGTCCTATTTATAACATCACATGCCTCTTTATTAATTACAAAATATTCACTATGCATTTTATGCTCAGCTACATTTTCGACTTTCACTGGTCTAAAAGTTCCAAGTCCAACGTGCAAAGTAACGTAGACTATATTTACACCTTTTCTTTTTAATTTTCCTAAAATTTCTTGAGTAAAATGTAGTCCAGCGGTTGGCGCGGCTGCAGAACCTAAATTTTTGCTATATACAGTTTGATATCTGTCTTTATCCTTAAGTTTTTCAGTTATATATGGTGGTAGTGGCATAGTGCCAAGCTTATCTAATATTTCATTAAATATACCCTTATATTCAAATTTTATTACTCTTTGCCCATCCTCCAAAATATCTATTACTTGTGCCTTTAACAATTCATCATCAAATATTATTTCTGTACCTATCTTTAATTTTTTTCCAGGTTTTACTAAAGTTTGCCATATATCATCCTCTCTTTGTTTCAAAAGAAGTACTTCTATTACTTCATCTTTTTTTTCTCTATGTCCAAAAAGTCTTGCTGGTAAAACTTTAGTATCATTTAAAACTATTGTATCTCCTTTTTCTATATAGTCAACTATATTTTCAAATACTTCATGCTTTATACTCCCTGTTACTTTATCAAGTACCATCATTCTTGATTTTTGCCTTTCTTTTAATGGAGTTTGAGCAATAAGTTCATGTGGTAAATCATAATAAAAATCACTAGTTTTCATTGTCACTTCATCCTTTCAAATTTATAATATTATACCATATAGATATTAAAAAATCTACTAATATCAAATTAACGATATTAGTAGATAAATACATAATTATTAAAGCAGTATACATATTATTCTTAAATTATATTTACTTAACTATTGTCCAAACACCTTTTTCTGTTTTACCAGTAGTTCTTAATCCTTGTTGTAATGTTACAACCGGCCTTATCCCATAAGTAGCTCCATCTTTGTCTTGATCCTCCCAAGCTAAGTAAATACTTCCTAAAGATGCATTGTTATTTACGAAATATCTATATTTAGCCCCGGTTTCATTAACATTATCCTTAAACCAATATCCAACAGAGGTTACCAATAAATCATAATATGGATCAGATGTACTAACATACGTATTTTCTATTTCCACACTATATTTCTTATAGTTTATCTCTATAAATTGTTTCATTTCATTCAAAGACAAACAACCTACATTAGTAGCATAATTGCTATCTAAATATTTATTAATTAAACTATTAAAGACATTACTTCTAGTCCCATCTACTCCATATAAATATATTGATTGTGGTACTCCTGCACTTATTAACTTTAATGTTTTTGTATTATCATCTTTTACAATTACTCTCCAACCAGTTTTAGTCTCAGTTTGACCATCTAATGTAATATTACTATATGAAACAGGATACGCTACATAATCTCCTATACTAACATCTGTATATAAATCACCTGTTATCTGAGTACCTTCTTTTTCTATACCAAGTTCTAAAGCCCAAGCTACTTCATTATCTGTTGCAGCATCTGTTAATACTATTTTACCTTTTACTACTTTTACAATATCTTTATAATTTTTAGTGGAAGGGAACAGTTTTACCATCTCATCTGAATCAAAACTTTCCTCACTATATTGACCAAGATTTTCTACTTGTTTTTCTGAAGTATATTTATTGACCTCATCTTGCATAGTACTTAAATCTTGTTGAAATTTTAATTTATTTGCATTAGAAATAGAATTATTATTACCTACACTTAATATAACTGCAGCTGCTAAAATAGTCATAACTAATATTGTTATCATTAATACAATTAAACTTATTCCAGTTTGTTTATTTTTCATATATATCAACCTCTAACTTATTTAATAACAGTACTTAATACTTCATTAAATTTATTGTCTTTATATTCTATAACATCATATTTTACTTCAAACTCTTTAGTTTCTTGAATAATTATTTCACTAACGCCATCAGTATTTAAATCACCTATAAATTTAAATGAATATATTGGCCAATTCGATGCATCTTTTGTATCTCTTATATAATTATATTTTAATAAACTAACTCTTTCATTATTATCAACATAAACTACTGCACTAAACACACCTATTGACTTACCAACTTGGTTTGTAGCAAATATTAATACTCCATTATCTCCCTGTGATAGAGATATATCATAAGCTTCTGTTACTTTTACCGAAGTATTAAATAATCTAAATATTCCTAAAGCTTTTTCTACATAATCTACTTCTTTTTCTGTTATATTTTTCTTCTTTAGAGCCACTTGCTTCATTGCATCAAAATTTTCATTTTTAGCAATAGCAAAATATTCATCAACCATATTAGTATTTGTGGTTGCAGAATATACAGTGGTAGAATCTCCTTGAGATACAGATTGCAACTCATATGTACCTTTTTTCCCTACATCATTATATACATCAATTTCTATATTTGACTTATTATTGGATTTTAAATAATACTTTTCTGTACTTACCCATTTTTTGTCATATACAGCACCAATAAGTACATTATCAATTATAATAGGTGTGGAATTACTTGCCACATCATCTGATACAAATTTAGCAGAATCATCTATTTTTTCATATACAACATTTTTATTTAATAAGACATAAATAAATAACGCTATACTTAATACCACAATAATCCCAACTATAACTATCAAAAATTTTAGTAAACTTCTTTTTTTACTATTATTCTTAGAATATTTTTTCATTAATAAACCCACTTTCCATCATCAAAAGAAAATACACAACCACAATATTTTTGCATATATAATCCAAATTCTCTAGCCATTTTTTGCCCTTCTCTAAAATGTTCTCTATAATCTATATATATAAATTCAATACCAAACTCTTCCTCTAACTTTTTTCCAACCTTTTTTATGATGTCATGATTTTGATAAGGGCTAATAGTTAGTGTCGTTGAAACGATATCGAAGTTATTTTCTTTTGCATATTCAAAAACTTTTTTTAATCTCATATAATAGCAATACTCACATCTATAACTGTACTTTTTACCTTTTCCCACATTTTCTACTACATATTTAATATAGCCATTTAAATCATATTCATCTATAACTATGAAATCACATTTTTTTTGAGCACAAAAATCCTTAAAAGTATTTTTTCTCCTTTCATATTCAACTTTAGGATGTATGTTTGGATTATAAAAACAAGCAGTATACTCAACCTTTTCATACTTTCCATCAAGTAATAATCCATTTTTTCTTAAATCATTTTCTATATATACAAAACACGGCGCACAACAAGCATGCATTAATAATTTACGCATTTATCTTCTCTCCTATATATTCAAATCTATATTCTTGATTATTTGGATTATCTCTATCATCCGGAACTTTAGATAAAAACATTTTCTTAGGTCTAGCAAACATTTGGCCTCTTTTTACATTTCCCTTTTCATACAAACTTTTATATATAACAAGTTCCTCTCCTGTTTCTGTATGAATAGCTATTCCACTAACTTCATATAACATATCTAAAGATTTAAAATGTCTATATATTCCAATTTTCACTTCTCTTTCCATATTTAATCCTCCAATTTTTTATTCACCAAATGATATTCCTAAATGTTCATAAGCAAGTTTTGTAGCAATTCTTCCTCTAGGTGATCTACTTAAAAAACCAATTTGCATAAGGTAAGGTTCATATACATCTTCTATCGTATCTTTATCCTCACCAATTGAAGCAGCTAAAGTATCTAATCCAACTGGCCCACCATTAAACTTTGTTATAACCGTATTAAGCATCTGCCTATCAGTTAAATCTAGTCCTAGCTCATCTATTTCTAATCTATCTAAAGCCTTCTTAGCAATATTATAATCTATAATATTTAAATTTTCAACCTCCGCAAAGTCCCTAACTCTCTTAAGTAATCTATTAGCTATCCTTGGAGTACCTCTACATCTTGAACCAATTTCAATTGCTGCGTCATATTCTATCTTAATATTTAATATTTCAGCACTTCTTGTAATAATCTTAGCAAGATTTTTCTCACTATATAATTCAAGTTTATGTATAATTCCAAATCTATCTCTAAGTGGTGCTGAAAGTGATCCAGCTTTAGTTGTCGCCCCTACTAATGTAAACTTTGGTAAATCTAATCTAATTGACCTTGCAGATGGTCCCTTACCTATAACAATATCCAAGTTAAAATCTTCCAAAGCTGGATACAATACCTCTTCTACTGATTTATTAAGTCTATGTATTTCATCTATAAATAAAATATCATTTGGTTGTAAATTAGTTAATATAGCAGCTAAATCTCCAGCCTTATCAATTGCTGGTCCTGATGTTATTTTTATATTGCTTCCCATCTCATTTGCAATAATAGTGGCAAGTGTAGTCTTACCAAGTCCAGGAGGACCATACAATAATACATGATCTAAAGCTTCTCCTCTATTTTTTGCTGCTTCAATATATACTTTTAAGTTTTCTTTTACTTTATCTTGACCAATATACTCTGAAAAATTATCTGGTCTCAATGAAACTTCTTCTATTATCTCTTCATCTTCAATATATTCTGGAGACACAACTCTATCTTCTATCAAAATTATTCCTCCTCATAAACTCTAAAACTATTATAACAAACATAAGTTTTAAATTCAATTTTTTTTTTGCTTATTTATATAAATTCCTGTTTTATTTCAAAATTTTCATTATCAAATATCACACTTGCCAAACTTCCATTAACTAAAACTAATTGTGGTGGGACGTGCCCTATATCTACATCATAAATTACTGGAACTTCAAGGTTTCCTAAAGCTTTCTCATATGCATAATGTAAGTCAAAATCACCAAGTGCTTTTCCCCCATAGGTTCTTCCAATTAATATTCCTTTTATGTTTTCAAACCAACCAGCATTTTTCATATGATTTATTTTCCTATATACCTCAGGTGCATTATCTTCATATATATCAAAATACCAAATAATACCTTCTTTTTGAGATTTACAAAAATTTTTTACATTATCAAATTTAGTTCCAATAAGTTGCACTATTGTTTCTAAACATCCTCCTATTAATCTTCCTTTTATTTGTATTTTTTTATTATTTAAATTTAATAATTTATATTGTACCTTCTCAGTTAAATTAAATCCATCTCTTTTATCTTCAAATTCTTTTATTTGATATTTTTCAAAATTTTTCTGCTTAAACTCTTTATCTTCATTTAAGAACATAAAGTCCAGATTATTCTTTATACTCTCATCAAACTCTTTCATACAAAACTCAGTAACTGTCAAGGAATTAACTGTAGGAATAAAAAAATTAGTTGTAAGATATACGTTTAATAAAGAATTATCAGAATACCCATGAAAATATTTTAAATTATTTTTATCTTCAAATACTTCTTTTTTATCATGTATAAAAGGAAGTATATCAATTAAAAATTCTCCTCCTCTAGCTGAAAATATATATTTTATATTTTTATTTAGAAAAAATTCAATTAACTCACTCGCTCTTCTTTTTGCACTTGCACTAACTAGGTATTCCATATTTCTTATCGTCTTTCCTTCAATTACATTTAATCCTAGAGAATTTAAATTTTGTATTGCATAATCTATATATTCCAAATTAGCTCCACCACTTGGAGCAACTATACCTATTGTATCTCCTTTTTTTAAACTGTTAGGATACACCATATTTTTATCTCCTTTTAACTAAATACTCATCTAATTATATACTATTATTATTTTTTTTACAAGAAAAAATATAATGCTAAAAATTAACATTATATTTTTACTTATCTAATTCATACATAATTATTGATATTAAACTAATCGCCGCCGTTTCAGCCCTTAAAATTCTTGTTCCTAAACTAATACATTCTACATTCTCTGTAAATTTAAGTGCATCAGCCTCTCCTTCAGTAAAACCTCCCTCTGCTCCTACTATAATAGCTATGTCCTTCACATTAAATGTATCACAAGTACTAAGTATATCCTTTAATGTTTTATTATCCTCTTTTTCGTATGCAAAAATAGTTATACTCTTACTTGAAATGCTTTGAAACAATTCATTGAATTCTAATATATTATTTACAATGACTTTATCACTTCTTCCACATTGCTTACATGCCTCATCAGCAATTTTTTGAAATTTTTCCTGCTTTTTACTTTTTAATTTGTCATCCAATTTAACAACTACGTTTTTAGACATAAAAGGTGTTATTTGTTTTACTCCTAATTCAACAGCCTTTTGTACTACAAAATCCATTTTATTGCCTTTTAACATAGCCATATATAAGTTTAAATTAATGTTTGGTTCACCAATTCTAGGAGATATAGCAATTTTTTCTAATACAATATGTTCTCTTTCAATTTTTAAAATTTTACAAATAAATTCATTAATTATTATTTCATCACCAATATTATGTCTCAAAACTTGTATATGTTTTACCTCACTACCATGTATTACAATATTATTATCTTTTAAATCAGTTATATCCTTCTCATCTACAATAAATCTACGTGCCATAAATACCTCCCTTATATTTATATATTATACCACTCTAAAAGTTTAAAGTCAACATAATATCGAAGTTAACTTTTGACAATTATCGATATATATGTTATAATATTATTCGAATTATTAATAAATATCTTTTCAAAATTGAAAGAAGGAGAATGATTTTATGTTAAATTATGAAAATGAAGCAACAATAACCTCTTATAAGATTATATCTATAAAATTTGTAAGAAATTGGTTTCAATTCATCAATGGCCAGTCAAAATATATGATTGTATATGAAGACTCTAATGGCAAAAATCACAAAATCTACTACCCAAGGAAACAATTTATACAAGAGATTTTTTATTGTTTCTTATATGTACCTAATTTTAACATACAATATATAAAGCAAAGTTTTGAAAAAATGAGTGAATACCTAATAAATGGTAAACAAACTCTTTTCTTTGATATATGGAGAGAAAATGGCGAAATAAAATATATACGTGTAAGCAAAAATACACCATTTACCTCCAATATATTTGATATTTTCAATAGCCCAAAAAATGAGTGGATATCAACAAAAATTAACACCAAGTCAAACTTTATAAAGTGTATAAGAAACAATTTATAAAACCAAAAGATAGAATGTTAATAGCAAACATTCTATCTTTTTTATTTATTATACTAATAACCTAGCACTATTAAAAAAATTGGAGGCGCCAATCAGATTTGAACTGATGATCAGGCTTTTGCAGAGCCGTGCCTTACCACTTGGCTATGGCGCCATTACTACATTATATTATTTATAACAAAAAAAATGACAAACTAAATATAATATTTATATTTTTCATATAAATAAATGGAGCGGGAGACGGGGCTCAAACCCGCGACCTCCGCCTTGGCAAGGCGGCGCTCTATCAACTGAGCTACTCCCGCTGGTGGCTTGACGCGGAATCGAACCACGGACACGGGGATTTTCAGTCCCCTGCTCTACCAACTGAGCTATCAAGCCATAATTATTAAATTATATATTATACAAAAAAATGGCGACCTGGATGGGGCTCGAACCCACGACCTCTAGCGTGACAGGCTAGCGTTCTAACCAACTGAACTACCAGGCCACAGATATAAAAATAAGTGGTGGGCACTACAGGGCTCGAACCTGTGACCCCCTGCTTGTAAGGCAGATGCTCTCCCAACTGAGCTAAGCGCCCACTTATCTGTTGACAAGTATTATTATAACCGATATATTAATATTTGTCAACAGTTTTTTTACATTTTCTTATTATTTTTTACCATAGAAAAACTTATGTATCCAGAGCAACATTAAACCGTTTCAAATTAATATTTTAATTTATTTTTATAAGGTTATGTTGAACCATGAAACCTAATGCTTCATTAACAATTTCTTCAGTAGTTTTACTATTTGTTATACCATTTGCAATTATTTCCTCTAGTTGATCCTGACGATATCCACTAAATAGGCTAGTTGATGTAACTCTATTTAATATTTCATCAACATTATCATCTATAGTATCAATCTTATTTTCTACTCTAGCAACATCACTAGTGATCTTACTTAATCTACCAA
This sequence comes from uncultured Clostridia bacterium, assembly GCA_944388575.1. Lineage (GTDB taxonomy): Bacteria > Bacillota > Clostridia > TANB77 > CAG-465 > CAG-465. The sequence goes on along the minus strand of CALXJF010000002.1, from coordinate 30,226 downwards.
ATACAGTATCAGTAGTTTCAGTATCACTAGATTTACCCATTAGATCTACTAAAGATTTTGTATTAGCCAGATTATTTTGATTTTGACTAGCTATATATGTTAAAGTCTTTGAACTATCAGTTCCCATTATTTCAAGTTTTAAGTTATCAATTTTTTTAGATAATGCATTAACAACATTATTTCCAACTGTTTCAGATGCTTTTGCTAAATTTCCTTCAATATTTGAAAGATTAGTATTAATACCTGAAAAACCATTAGAGATAGTTGTTGATTGTGTACTAGCAATTCCTTCTAAATTAATAAGTCTATTATTTGACTCTATAACTCTATTTTCTGTACTAATTAATCTATTATTAGCTTCAATTAGTCTAGTTTCAACATTTATTAATCTAGAATTTGTTTCAATTATCCTACTATTTGCTTCAATTATTCTTGTTTCAGTACTTGTAAGATTATTAAATAAGTTACTATAATTTGAGCTTAAAGTACTAGCAACTTCATCAAATTCAGTAGTTAATCTATTATCTATATTTTTATATACTTCTTCAATAAGATTTTTATTTTCACCAACTGCTGTCTCTAAATCAGCAAATCCAACAGCCAACTGTTTATCTATTTCTTGTTTTGCATTTGTTACTGCATTATTTGTGTTAGTATTTATGTTCTCTCTTGCATTTGCTACTACATTTTTTGTATTAGTGTTTATATTCTCTCTTGCATTTGCTACTACATTTTTTGTATTAGTATTTATATTCTCTCTTGCATTTGCTACTACATTTTTTGTATTAGTATTTATATTCTCTCTTGCATTTGCTACTGTATTTTTTGTATTAGTGTTAATATTCTCTCTTGCATTTGCTACTACATTTTTTGTGTTAGTATTTATATTTTCAATAGCAATTTCTACATTTGTTTTTATATAATCTTTCATTATAGCCACAGCTGTATCTATCACATTATTTGTATTATTATTTACTTGCTCTTTTGCTGTGTTTACTACATTGTTTGTATTATTGTTTACTTGCTCTTTTGCTGTGTTTACTACATTATTTGTATTATTGTTTACTTGCTCTTTTGCTGTGTTTACTACATTGTTTATATTATTGTTTACTTGTTCTTTTGCTGTGTTTACTACATTATTTGTATTATTGTTTATTTGCTCTTTTGCTGTGTTTACTACATTGTTTGTATTATTGTTTATATTGCTTATAGCAGTTTCTACATTTGCTTTTATATAATCTTTCATTATAGTCACTGCTGTATCTATCGCATTATTTGTATTATTGTTTACCTGTTCTTTTGCTGTGTTTACTACATTGTTTATATTATTGTTTATTTGCTCTTTTGCTGTGTTTACTACATTGTTTGTATTATTATTTACTTGCTCTTTTACAGAGTCTAATTTTTCCATTAATGAGTTATAAACAATTTCTAGGTTGTTTGCTAATTCTATAACTGTAGCTTCATTAGCTTTTTTATCTAATGTTGCCTCTTTAGCCACAACGCTTTCTAAATCATTCATAAGTTGTGTATACTCTGATTGTAAGCTAGATATTTGTTCTTTAATCTCTAAAGTATTAGCAACTCCTTGATTTGTTAAGTCTATTTTTACATTTTCAATATCATCACCTAAATCAGCAACTTTTGTGTTTAAAGCAGAAAGTGATTCAACTTTTTCATCAGTTTCATCAGCTAACTTTTTCAAACTTTGTACTTCTTCATCTTTTGCTACATTTCCAGCCAAATTATCTAACTTCTTTGAATGTCCTGCATATAAAAAGATTAAAATAATCAGAACAATTACAAAGACTGTCAAAATTGAGCCAAAAATAACTTTTGTTTTTTTACTTTTATTTGACATGTTTTCAGCCATATCTGCTCCTCCTTTTAATATAATATTTATAGTTAATCTACTCTAAGAGTAGTAAAACTATCTTGAATAATTATTTTACATTCCTTGACTGTATCATATATCTCTGTCAAAAATTTATTCTCTCTTTTACTATCTAAATACTTTTGAAAATATCCATCATCTAGTTCATCACGTTTTATAATATGAAAACCATATTCCGATTTTATTACTGGGCTAATTTGACCAACTTGCAATTCATTAACTGCATCCTCAATCTCTTCTATCATTTGACCAGATTTAAAATACATATCATACGGTGGCTCTTTATCAATTGCATCATCACTATATTTCTTTATATACTCGTCAAAATCACTATTTTCATTCAACTCATTTCTAATAGTTTGTGCCAACAATTTTTTCTGTTCAATCACCGAATCTGATAAATCATCTTTAGTTGTAGGATCTACAGTTAAAAGAAAAATCTGTCTTGCTTTTTTATATTCTATCTGATAGGTAGACTCAGCTTCTCTTATTTCTTTTTCTGTTAAATCTTTTTCTTTTCCACTTGCGTACAGTTCATCGTAAACTTTTGTATATAATTTATCTAATCTTGCAATTTTATCATATGCCTCTTCTGATGTTCTATTATCATATAAAAATTTACAAAACTTTAACTTTCCTCCAAGCTTATCTATATATTCCTGTTTGTCTTTTTCTAATTGTTGTTCATCTTCACTAGATAAAACTATATTATTCTCAGAAGCAATCTTTTCAATTGCTCCAGCAATTTTTAAATTTTCCTCTGTTTTTTGTCTTAAATACTGCTCCGTATTTAAATTAGTATCGCTATCAACTATAGTATTCAAAGTAGCCTTGGGTAATCTTGTTGTTTCTTCATCAAATAAATTATTTTTAGCTAATCTTAAATACATCATATAATCATTTTGCGAATAATTTACACCATTAATTGAAATTACAGTTCTTCTTCCCATAAATATACTTACAACTCCAATAGTAACTAAAACTAATATTAAAATTAAAATAACTATTAAAATCGTTAAAAGTATACTCTTTCTGCTTATTTTTATTTTTCTCATTTAACCACCTTATTACATATAACAAGTTTAGAATGTAAAACTATTATATTATTTTTATATTTAGTTGTCAACGATTTTAGACATTTTTTTACACTAATATTTCACTTTTTTTTCATATTTATTACACAATCTGTAAAACATTTATTTTCAGCACAAAAGAAAGAACTGGTTCATATAACTAAACCAGTTCTTTATCTATTAATTAATTATTTATTTTTTTGTATTCTTTGCGTTTATAATTATGTTTTCTATTCTATTTTTATAATTTCCATATTCATTTAAAAAAGTTTCAACAAGTTCTTCATCCATAGATTTAAATATTAAATTTCCTTGTATACTATCTGCTCCACTTCTAATAGAATTTTCTAGTTCACATTCTTCATCAATTCTACCAATTATCACATTATAATTCAAATTCTTACATACCTTCACAATATTTTCTAATATATCTACTGAAAATTTACTATTTTCTGCAACATATATTGATGAAAGCTTAATTGCATCAATTTGTAAATCTTGAAATAAAGCTAAAGATTCATACTTAACCTCAAGATTATTAACAACAATTTCAACTCCACTTGTTTTTAATCTTTCAAACATCACTTTATAATTCTCTATTTTACTTACCTCTATAGTATCCGTAAGTTCAATTACAATCTCACCTTTTTCGATATTATGTTTATTCAAAATATCACATAACTTATCTATAAATTCTTTCTTTACCATATGCCTATTAGATATGTTAACAGCCATTTGAATATTTTTAAAACCCTTTTGTTTTAAATCTTCTAATTTAGTACAAACTTTATCTAATATGTATTGATCTAGCTTAATAGTTAAAGCAATTTCATCCGCTTGTTTTATAAAATACTCTGATGTTAACTTGCCAAGAACCGGATGTGACCAGTAAAGTAATGCTTCAAAACAAATTTTATTTATATCTTTAGTATCAATTCTTGGTTGCATAGAAAAATTAAATTCATTATTTTCAAAAGCTTTTTTTAAATCCGCTTGCATTTTAGTATCATTTTCAAGTTTAGCCTTTAATGACTTATTATGAAAATAATAACCATTTTTACCATGTTCTTTTATATAATACATAGCATCATCAGCATAAGTTAATAAATCTTGTCTATTATCTGCATCTTCAGGATAAATTGCCACCCCTAAACTATATTGTAAAGTAATATTTGTGTTTTCAATTGTAAAAGGAACATTTAGCTCTTCTTTTAGATTATCTAACAAAGTTGTAATATCAGCAACGGTTTTTATATCTTCAATTATTATAGAAAATTCGTCACCACCAAGTCTATAAGCTGTAGCATTTTTTGGTAATTTACTTTCAAAAGTATTAGACAAAGCTACTAGCAGTTCATCTCCTGCATCATGTCCCATGGTATCATTTATTTGTTTAAAGCCATCAAGGTCCATAAAACATACTGCAAACTTTTTTTTCTTAGCAATCAATTTATCTAAAACAGCTTGAAACATATATCTATTACCACGTCCTGTAAGTTGATCTGTTAAAGCTTGTTTCTTTACAATTTTATTCTCTTTATTTTTATCAAATTCAAATAACTTGTAAACAAGCATTCCAATGATAATTAAAGCTGAAACTTCTAGCAAATATACTAAGTATGTATATATTAGATTTGCATCAATATTCAAACTCACAACCTCTTTCCTTTTTCTATCCTATTACAATATTTACAATTCGAGATTTTACTACAATGACTTTCTTTATAGTTTTGTTAACCAAATAATCCTTTAGTCTTTCATGCTCTAAAGCAATTTTTTCGATTTCTGTTTCATCTGCAGAAGATGGAACTATTATTTTGTATCTTACTACACCATTTACCTGTACCGCAAGCTCAATTGTATCTGAAATCAAATATTTTTCTTCTACTATTGGATAGCTAGTATTAAATACAGAAAATGGCATATTGTATATACTCCACATTTCTTCGGCAAAATGAGGCATAAAAGGAGATATTACTTGTATAAATTTTATAGCTATTTCTTTTAACAACTTAACATTTTGCTCTTGTTCTTTTACATTAGCAACATATTTATATAAAGCATTTGTTATTTCCATTATTTTAGCTATTGCCGTATTAAATTGCATTTGTTCTAAGTCTGCTATAATTCCCTTTAAAGAGAAATTAAAAACGTATAACAAATCTTTATCTGATTTTGTATATTCTGTTTTTTCATTATTCCCTAATGAATTTATTGTTTCCAATATCCTTTGAAGTCTTGATACAAATTTAGACATAGAAGTGACTCCTTCTTCACTCCAAGGTCCACCTTCAACATAACTAAATCCAAACATTAAATACATTCTAAATACATCCGAACCATATTTTTCAACATAATCATCTGGCGATATAACGTTTCCTTTTGACTTACTCATTTTATTTCCATCAGGACCAAGTATTAATCCTTGATGAACAAGAGATTTAAAAGGTTCGCTCACTTTTGTAAGCCCTGCATCTCTTAAAACTTTAGTTATAAATCTAGCATATAATAAATGCATTGCTGCATGTTCTGGTCCACCAACATATTTATCTACAGGCAGCATCTTATCGATCCAATCTGTATCAAATATTTTTTCACTATTTTTATTATCAGGATATCTAAACTGATACCAAGATGAGCATACAAAAGTATCTAATGTATCTGTTTCTCTTTTAGCTTTTCCTCCACAATGAGGACAAACTGTATTTACAAACTCTTCAGACTTTGCAAGTGGACTTTTTCCGTCTGGTTTAAATTCTACATTGTATGGCAACTTTACTGGTAAATCCTTTTCGGGTACTGGTACAACACCACATTTTTCACAATAGACAACTGGAATTGGAGCTCCCCAATATCTTTGACGAGAAACCAACCAATCACGAAGTCTATATGTTACCTTAAAATCTCCTTTATTTATGCTTTTTAATTTTTTTGTTATTTTTTCTTTAGCCTCTTCAGAAGTTAAAGAATCAAACTCACCAGAATTAATTAGTATACCTTTTTCTGTATACGCTTTTTTATCTAATAACTCTTCAAACTTAAATTTATCCTTTAAATCAGATTTTTCTTCACCTATCATTTTGGGTATAATAACTTGCTTTAAATTTAACTTATATTTTTTGGCAAACTCAAAATCTCTCTCATCGTGTGCAGGAACAGCCATCACACAACCAGTTCCATATGTAGCTAATACATAATCTGCAATCCAAATAGGAACTCTTGCTTTAGTTATAGGATGAATAGCATAACTTCCTGTAAATACTCCTGTTTTTTCTCTATTTTCAGCTAATCTGTCTATTTCTTTAATAAGTTTACATTTCTCTATATACTCATTTACTTCTTTTTCACATGATTTTGTAGTTATTTTAGGTACAATTTCATGCTCAGGTGCTACCACTACGTAAGTAACTCCCATCAAAGTATCAACTCTTGTAGTAAATACATCAAAAGATAAATCACTATTTTCCACATCAAATGTTACTATAGAACCAGTTGATTTTCCTATCCAGTTCGTTTGAATTTTTTTCGTTTTTTCAGGCCAATCTAGTTCGTCTAATCCACTAAGTAACTCCTCAGCATAATCAGTTATTTTAAAAAACCATTGGGTTAAATCTTTTTTTGTTACAACACTACTACATCTTTCACATAATCCATCTATAACTTGTTCATTAGCAAGAACAGTATTACAGCTTGGACACCAATTAACATTAGCTTTTTTTCTATAAGCTAGTCCTCTTTCATATAGTTTTAAAAAAAGCCATTGTGTCCATTTGTAATAATCCTCTTTACAAGTTATAACTTCACTATCCCAGTTAAACATAGCTCCCATTTCTTTTAATTGTTTTTCCATAGTTTCTATATTCTTCATAGTTGAATCATAAGGATGAATACCTGTTTTTATTGCATAATTTTCCGCTGGAAGTCCAAAAGCATCAAATCCCATAGGTTGAAAAACTTCAAATCCCTGCATTTTCTTAAACCTAGCAAAAGTATCTACAGGTCCATAATTATACCAATGGCCAACATGTAATTTTGCACCTGAAGGATAAGAAAACATTTCTAAGCAATAATATTTTTTTCCTATATTCTCTTTATTAAATTTAGCAATATTAGTTTCTTCCCATTTTTTTTGCCATTTTTCATCTATCTTTTTATTATACATATATATCCTTCCTTTTATTAATAATTATAAAAATAAATTAATTCCTTTTTCAATACATTTTATATGTAATGGAAAATTTGGACCTTCATCACCATCAACATCTGGTCTATCACATTTCCCTTTTATTTTATTTATTTTTATCCATTTTTCTTTTAAATAAATTATATTCTCATCTTCATAATGGTTACCTCTAAGAACATTTGTAACAATTGATGGAACTTGATAAAATTTCCAATTTTTTAATATAACTACATCGAGTAATCCATCTTGTATACTAGAATTAGATGTAAATTTATCTATACCACCAACACTACTTCCATTAAACACTAAAAAAAGATTAATCTTTTCAATTATAATATCTTTTTCAGTCTCAATTTTTACACTAAAAGGTCTAAATTTTACAAGTTGTTCACCGGCAGTAATAAAATATGATAATTTACCTATGGCATTTTTTAAATTCTTATCTGCCTTTTGTGAAGCATTTGTAAATAGTCCTGCAGAACAGACATTTATAAAATACTTATTATTTGCCAGTCCAACGTCCACTTGTTGTACATTACCAGTTAAAATTCTATCTATACATTCAGAAAAATTTGCTGGCATTTTTATATGTTTAGCAAAATCATTTGATGTACCAGCAGGTATTATTCCCAACGGCGTTTTTATATTATTTTGCATCATAACATTAACTACCCTATTTATAGTCCCGTCTCCACCAGCAACTATAATACCATAACAATTTTCCTTATCAACATCTTTTAAAAATTCATAGAGATTTGTTTTCTTTCCTGCCCTAAATACAGAAACCTCAATTCCATTTTGCATAAACTTCTCTATAATTGTATCCAAAAAATATCTAAATTTACTTTGACCTGCGCCAGAATTATATATTAGTTTTATCTTCTTCATACTTTATCTTTAACCTTTCTTTTAGGTATAATACAATAATCATATTATATTATATAAATACTCAAATATCAAGAAAAATATTAAAAATAAAGCTAATTTAAACGCCAAATTTATCATTTTTTATATATACTAAACAAAAGATTTACTATCATATTTATTGTTATTTTTTATATCAAGTATGAAAAAGTAACAAAATACCTTAATATTCTGTTACTCTAATTTATTAATTTTTACTTAATCCCTCTGTATTTTGAGTACTATTTTGAATCTCAACAGATTTATCTACAAAAAACTCTTTTATTTTTCTCTTTGTAACTTGAGACATAAAGTTAGTTTCATAATTGTACAAATATACTCCCATCTCACCTTTTACCTTATAAAAAACTGTTCCACCAATATCTTGAAGGATTTCTACTGCCACAGGTATAACCTTCTCTGTTTGTTTAGTGTCCAAATTTATTTTCCACAAAGAATTAGAATCTTCAACATTAACATAGAATAAAAATCCATTATTAACAAACATGTACTTTGAACCATCTACTTCTTTAATCTCACCCTTATCAGATACAGTAACAATATCTGCTACTTTAGATTCATTTTCACCATTTTTACTAATAGAGTATATTTTATTTCCATCCTTTTTGTTAACATAGTATAAATTATCGCCACTTTCTGTTATATATGAAACATTTGAATCTTTAGTAAGTTCACTTTTTTCATTACTTTCTTTATTTACTTTATACAAAGTTTTTTTAGTCTTCTCATCTTTAACAACATAAATATTAGTTTCATCATAGATAATTTCCGAAATATTATCAATGCCTAACTCTTTAATTTCCTTTGTATTAACATTTAAGCTCTTTAAACTATTATCACTTCCTTGAGTAAAATAAACAATATCAGAATCTACAGTAAATTTTATTAAATCTTTTTCCACTAAAGGCTCTATTTCATTACTATCATTTTTATTTATTCTATATAAACCACTTTCTTTTGTACCATATATATAATCTCCACTCACTGTTATATTTGTAAGTCCACTATTTGAATAAACAATTTTATCCTCAAATCCATTAGAATAAATACTATTTAAAGTATATACAGGATTATATGTATATCCTTCGGTAACATAATATACATTATATACTTTTTGAGATTTTAATTGATCACCTTCTACATATTTAAAATTATTTTCTTTACTATATACATAAATTTGAGTTGCTAAATATATACTAATAACTACTATGCAAAATATCATAATATATGTAATTTTACTTCTTTGTTTTAAATTACTTGCCTGTTTTTTCTTTCTTTTTAAGTATTCTTTTCTCGTAATTTTTTCATCTTCACCAAGTTGTAATCTTTGCATATTTTTCAACTCCTTTCATCTTTAGTTTTCATCACCAATATTATATACTAGTTTTTAGCATTTGTAAATGTTTTGTAACGACATTTTCAAACAAATTTTTGCCAATTATTTTTACTATTATTTAGTTCTTATTTATAAAAAAATCTAAATCTTTTTTATTTAAAATGACATTTGCCCCATCTCTTAATAAATAGTTAGAAAAAGAACAGTTTTTGTCACTAATATTTCCTGGAATTGTAAGTATATTTTTACCAAAATCAAGAGTTAACGAAACTATTTCACACATATATATATTAAAATTAGAATTAAGTATAAATAAATAATCATATAAACTACAAATTAATTCCTCTTTATATAGAGATTTTCTAGGGATAAAAAAACATAACTTATTATCTTTTATATCACTATTTTTTAAGGTAAAATCTTTATCAAAAATATCCACGTCATCATTTATAATTATGCTTTTATTTGCATTAATATTAACCTTTACTATATTTTGATTTTCTTGTATATATCTATATAAGCTATATAGATACTTATTATTTTTAACATATTCAATATTAGAACTATACATATATATCTTTTTACGTTCTGTTTCTAATATATTTAAATCACCACTAACTAACAATAGTAATGGTGCATTTATAGTTCCTTTTAATTCAACTGGATAAAATTTTGAAAAAAAAGTAATAAACTTAATATCTTGATTTACTAAATTTCTATATATTTGTACACTTTCCTCTTTAAATATTTTACTAGTAAATTCATTAAATAAACTATCAGAAATTTTTAAACTATTTTGAATTAAAATACTCTTAAATAAAAAACTATTGTTTGAAAATTTATAAATATTTTCAATAGAATTAAAGGCTTTCAAAAATTTTATAAATTTAAAGATATCAAACTCTTTCATTCTTGAAAGCCATATAAAAATCATTTCTTCTATAACATTCTCTCCTTATATAATATCTAGGGTTATCCTTCCTATTTTTCCACTCTTAAAATCTTCAAAAAATATATTTGCTGCCTTTTCTAAATCAATCTTTCCTCCAGACACTAAACATCCCCTTTTTCTTCCGATTACTTCTAGTATATCATAAACATTATTATCTAAATCAGATAAATCTAATTTATATTTTTGTATAAACATCTCTTTATAACAAGAATTACTTATTAAAAAATCTATACCTCTTACTGCTAATTCTTCAACATCTAAAATTTCTTGTTTAATATTTCCTGTAAGTGCAAGTTTAAGTCCAACATCTTTGTCATCAAGTCTTGGCCATAATAATCCCGGTGTATCTAATAAATCAATATTTCCATTAACCCTAATCCATTGTTTTTTCTTTGTCACACCTGGCTTATTTCCAACATTAGCAGCTTGTCTATTTGCGATTTTATTAATTATCGTAGACTTGCCTACATTTGGTATTCCAACAATTAGAACTCTATAAATAGGCCTGATATTAACACTTTTATTTTCATATTTTTTATCATATATTTCTTTTCCTTTTTTATTTATCTCTTCTATTATTTTTTTTATATTATCATTAATATTAGCACATGTTAATATACAAGTATTTCCTTGTTCTTCAAAATATTTCTTCCATTTTAAATTTTGATCTTTATCTGAAATATCTGATTTATTTAAAACTACAATTTCAGGTTTATCTTTCTTTAAATCTGTAATTAAAGGATTTCTACTTGAAAAAGGAATTCTTGCATCTAATACTTCTACTACAATATCTATTAATTTTAAATTTTCCTTTATCTCATTTTGTGCTTTTACCATATGTCCTGGATACCAGTTAATTCCAACTTTAGTTAACTTTTCATTGTTATTTATCATTTTTATCACCTTCTCTTTTATTATTTTTTCTATATTTTATCGTCAATAATAGTATTAGTAAACAAAAAGAAAATTCTAGTGTTGTTTCAAATTTTAACATAAATTCATCAGAACATAAAAATGCATATAATGAATATGAAAAACTGCTTACAACCCATATTATCCAAGAAGTTGTACTTAAGTCATTTGATTTTTTTGTTTTAACTAGTTTAATTGCTTGTGGTAAGTAGGAAATTAATGTACATAATGATACTATTCCTAATAATACATCTCCTATCATTAATTTTGTTCTCCTTTACTTTCTTCTAAATATTTATTATAAAATTCATCCATTGAAGATATATATTGTTGATCTTGTATTATTCTATATTTTTCGTATTCACTCTCTGCTTTTTCTACTGCTTGTTTATGAGATATATTGCCACTATTTTGTAACACTTCTTTTCTTCTGAATTTTAATAAATCATCTGTTGCATTAATCCAATCTTTCATTGTCATAATATGTCTTTCTTTTGCTTCATCTTCTGCAAATACTAAAAACATATTTGTTAAATCATTTAATTTGTTTAATTCTTTTTCATTTAAATAATTTTTAGCAATCGTTACATCATATTTATATATTAAACCATCAGGAGAATTTTTCCAAGAAGTCAAGCCCATATGTTCTTTTTCTGAATTAGCTCTACTATATATTAATTCAGCTGCAGTATGTCCACTAATTGCATAATGCAGTTTATTTTGAACTATTTTAAAAAAAGTATATGCTTCTTCTGACTTAGGATTATAATCAGTTGAAGTTGCTATAAATAAATCTGTAATTTTTTGATAAGACATTCTTTCACTTACTCTAATTGTTTTAATACGTTCTAATAATTCATCAAAATATTTTGAATCATATTTATTACCTTTTATAAATCTTTCATCATTTAATGCAAAACCTTTTGTCATATATTCTTTTAATATTTTAGTTGCCCATATTCTAAATTCTGTTGCCTTTTTTGAATTAATACGATAGCCTACTGCTATTATTGCATCTAAACTATATACTTCTGTATTGTAGTTTTTGCCATCATCCGCAGTTATTTCCATTTTGGAAATAACTGAGTTTTTATCTAATTCGTTTTCTTCAAATATATTTTTTAAATGTTTTGATATTGCCGGAACACCTACTTCAAACACCTTGGACATTCCTTTTTGCGATAACCATAATGTTTCATCTTTGTATATTGCATCTACTATAATATTGCCATCACTATTTTTATATATAATTAAGTCATTTTCTTGCATTACTATTCTCCTTTCCTTATATATTTGATTAACTTAAGTCGGTATTACCACTATTTTTATAAAAAATTATCATTTATATTTATAAAAATGTAAAAAGCAAATCTATTAAATTGCTTATAAACAAAAGGGTTGATTAAAAGTTAACTAAAGTCGGTATATACCAGTTGATTACGCTTTTATGCAACTCCTTATCATTATTTTCATTCATTTTTATCACTTCCTTTATTTAATCAACTTTATATTATCTTTTATTAAGCAATCTTCTAACGTTTCCGTATTATTTAATATATACATTTTTTCATATTTTCTTTTTAATGAATCTTCATAATAAGGTTTAAACACTTGTTTTAATCTAATTATAAAATCTTCATTATTCCCTCTTTCTATGCATCTTTTTTCCACTTCACTCCAATTATCAATGCTTGGATATGCAATTGAATACTTTATATTATTTTCATCAAAATAATTAAAATGTTCTGGTTTTAATTGAACCAACACAACATCATATTTTTTACATGCTTCATCTATAGCATTATAATAATTTTGTGGCCATTCATCATTTATTTCACGTTTAGTTCCTTTTCTTTGCTCAACAGTTAAATCAGTATCAAAATTCTTATGCTTATATGAACTAGACTCTATATCTATAACATTTCTATATTTTCTACCCAAAACACTTTTTCCACATGTTGCAAACCCTGCTATTATAATTGCCATAATCTCACCTTTTTCTCTTAAGTATGTAAAAAATCAATTTTCTAAATTCCTTATTTTATAAGGTTTTGGATATGGTTTAGCATAAATGTGGCTCGCCCACCCAATACGCTGTGATGCCATACTTTTTTCTTTTTCTTTCATTTTATCACTTATTATTTATCTTATATCTTGAAATAGCCAGAAACCAGCCATATTTTCTTTACTATGACATTTTATTGCTTCTAACATTTTTTCTAAAGTTACTTCTCTATATCCTTTTTCGTCCTCAGGATATATTAATATAATAGAATTGCCTTCGACTTTTTCTATTAAAGTTGCATGCCCGCCTTCCATTTTTTTGTCAAACATCACACCACGTTTATAGCATACTATTATATCATCTTCTATATACTTATTTAAAAAATGTTTAGCTTCATTATAATCTGTAATAAAAAAATATTTAAAACTAAGAGGTATTTTATGTTTTTTTAGGTAATTTGTTATAGAATATTCTTCTTTGTTTACTTGCGTCCCCTTATACTCTTTGTCATTTCTAAGCCCTAATTCTTTGGCTATCTCTATTTGCGACTCAAAAGAAATATGTCTTCTATCAAATATCATTTGTAAACATCTAGGAACACAACAATATGGTTCTTGTCTGATTAATTTATATCTCATATTATTCCTCCAATTATTTTTCTAAATTAGATGTAAATACTTTTAACTTCTCATTTAAATTATTCATTAACTATATTTATCAAATTTTCTTTGTTATCTTTAAATTGTATTTTTCTATGTCCGTTGGCATCCAATAGATGAGGGAATCCTAAAAGGCATTGTTCCTTTTTTATCAATTTTTTGCTTATCATCAATCCCAAAACTTCTTCAAACGCTTTTCCTAAAGGTATTATAAAAGTATTGGGTAATTTTTTAACTTCTTTATAAAAATATTTTTCAAAATAACTTTTTAGAATTTCATTGCCTAATATTTTAGGCCCGAATCCAGTGTAGTTTTTATTTTTTATAAAAACTGAATACGGGATATCTAAAGTAGTATGAATCAATTCATCTTTATTTTCAAACAATTCTGAACAGAAATCAATAGAAATTTTTTTATTCAGATTTAATTCATCTAACATCTCTACTAAATTCTTTCTCATATTACTTGCAAAACTTAAATTTTCTTACATTCTTTTTGTATTTCCTCATAGCTTAGTTTTTTTAATAGCTTAGTTTTTTACTAATCCTTCATATGCTATTTTGTAAGCAAGATTTGTCTATTTAACTCTCTATACCCCAATTAGATTTAATAGCTTCTTGTTCATAAAAATCTCTTTCCTCTTTTCTATTAATCCTAACTAATCTTGAAAATGAGACCAAGATAATTCGGTCGGCACTGCCCACCATATTGGATATAATTCATAAAACTTTCTCATTCTTCTAATACTAACAGAGCTTTTTTTATATTTTCACTAATTAGAATTCCTCCTTTACCTTTGATAAATCTCCATTTATTATAATAGGATCAAAGCCTTGAATTTCATCATACAGCATGCCTTTTGGGATGTCATTATATAAATATATCATTTTATTTAATCTAAATGCATCATATATTTCCAAAAAAGTCGCTCCTCCTATATAATTTTTTTCAATTTTATCACCAGTATTTTTATCAAAATTTAGAACTAAAACAGCATCCATATTTTTTATTGTATCTTCGCTTTGTTTATACATTCTCGCTTTAAATTTTTGATGTTCTTCTTTTCCTAAATCCCACATTTTTTCTTCTGTAGTTGGGTCATCATAACAATTTGGCAAAAATACTTCTATATTGTTATTTTCCAATTCACTTTTTATATTAGGAATACTACTATAAAATCTTTTACTACATATTATTAATATCTTCAAACTACACCTCCTATTTTAATTTTTGTTATTCTATTCTAAATATTTCTTATAAAATTCATCCATAGAAAAAACATATTTTTTATCTTGTATAATTCTATATTTTTCAAATTCCTTAATATCTATTTCTATTAAATCTAGCATTTACATCTCCTTATAATTTAATATTTGTTTATTCTAAACATTAAAATATAAAAAGATTGGACTATCTAATATCTACAAAAAATATGTTATGAATTAATCTATAAAATTTTTCAATAAAAACACCACCTATAAAAACCCTTTTTTATTATGCTCTTGTAATTATTTCATTGCTCTTTCATGATAAATATTGAATCCCTATTGTTTCTTAAAGTAATAACATATTTAAGCATTCATATATCTAATAATTTACTTATTTATCTATTATGCTTGTACCTATTTGTATATTTGGATATTTAATTTTAATTTCATCTTTAATTTCATCACAGGATAAATATCTTCTTATATGTATATATTCATTATTCTTAAGTTCTAAACACATAAAATGTTGTGATGATTTATAATAAAGTTCCTCGCTTATTTTTATTATTTCACTTACTTTTACAAATTCAGGATACATTGTATCTAAAACAACAAACCACGTTTCTGTTATAAGTAATCCAACTCCATTTCCCTCATTATAATACTTTATTGTATTTTCCTTATCAATTTCTCTATTAATTGTATCTATAAATTCTCTTAAATATCCCTTTTTTTCTAATTTCTTATATAGTTTTGTTTTATTAAAATTTACTCTTTTAGGTTTAATTAAAAGCTTTCCTAATTTTGTTCCCATTATATATCCTATAATTGGCATCAAAAAAAATCCTAAAAAAAACATTAATACTAACAAATCTGAACCATTAAAAAATATAACAATTATAGGAATTGTAGTAAAAAACATAATTCCAGATATTATAATACCAACAATATCTATTTTATTATCTTTTGAGCCTTTTGATAAAATCTCTTCTATATATTCCATACATTTTTCTCCTTTACCTACTTCTATAAAACATATTTTCTATAATCCTATATTTTTCAAATTCCTTAATATCTATTTCTATTAAATCTAGCATTTACATCTCCTTATAATTTACTATTTGTTTATTCTAAACATTAAAATATAAAAAGATTGGACTATTTAATATCTACAAAAAATTTTCATTACTCTTATTCACATTGTTTTACTTAATTTATGTTTAAATTCTTTTTCCTAATATTGTAGGTCTATCATCATATACATGAACATTTTTGTTAATACTAGTAATTAATCTAATAATTTCTCTAGGATTTTCTATCCCTTCAAAAGTCATCCCGTTTTTCATTTGTTCCAGCAAATTATTATTATAAAAATTAAACATTATATCTCCATAATTATTCTTTTCTCTAGCTATCCCAATATGTTCTATATTGTCTATATTTTCTATTCTAAAACCAGCCTTTAAATTATACTTCGCAATACGTTTATTTGTAACAAAATATTCATTATTACTATTTTTAAATTTCAAACATATGTTATGAATTAATCCATAAAATAATAGTAATGTAATTATGCCTAGAACGAGCATAATTATTATCCTATCAAAGCTTAACCCTCCCATATTTCTCATGCTTGCTATAATTAAAATCCAAAAGATTGTTAATACTATAAATCCTAAAATAAATCTACCAAAGTGTTTACTAGTTCTACTAACATCTGCAACTCCATAAAATAATAAGTTTTCATCCTCTTGTAATTTTTCTAAAAATTCATTTTTCATATATTACACTTGTATAATATATCTAACAACTTAAATATATCATAACTCTCCTTTCCTTATTTATTTTTATATAAATATATTTTAAAATTTGGTATAAGTGGTATATCATCTTTTAAACATTACCTTCTAGAATTACATTAATTAAAATCTAAGAAACTACTAATATGCCATGATTCTATTCCTTTACTTTCTGCCTCTCTTAAAAATTTTATTACATCATCAATAAAAACAACATCTTTTAAATTAATATTATTTTTTTTACAATATTCTATAATATAATCCGCTTTAGAATTATTATTATAAACCCAAATTCTTTCTTCAATCATTGGAAAATAAATATTTAACCATTCTTGTTTATCCCTAATTTCTTTATCGTTGATAAAATGTCCAATTACAATATTTTTATTAGTTACATTTGCATCTGTTAACACTCTTTGCATAAATCTTGAGGGCTTGCGTTTTAAAAATATTCCTTCCTCTATTTCTTTAATAGACATGCCATTTTCATAACTATCTGATGCTGTAACATGATTATTAAACCTATATGGGACTAAAGTACCATCTATATCCCAAAATACAAATTTATTCCTTAATATATCTCTTGAAATCGCCCCGTCATAACTCTTTTTATAATTAATATATAGATTTAAAACATAATTTTGCCAATTTCTAAATAATTTATTTTGATATTCTGATGGATTTATCCATAAAATATGATGATCCTTTTCAACAGGTTCTGTAACCTTTTTGTCTAATTTAGCTGTATAAATTGTTGCCATTACCTCTATGTATTTTCCACTTGTTGATTTTAAAAATTCTCCAACTTCAGTAAAATATGATATATTAGATAAAGTATAACCTGCCTCTTCTAACATCTCTCTATTTAATGCTTCAATACTACTTTCACCAACTTCAACGCCTCCACCAAAATAAAATAGGTCATTTGTGTCATCTTTTACAACTGCTATTTCATTATTGTCATTTTCAATAATAGCATAAGCTCCTGGTCTTTTTTTATAATCATTTTGATCCTTATTATTTAGATATACCATTTTAATATCTCCTTCTAATAATTAATTATTTTTTACTTTTTGATTTTTTACAGTATTGTATTTTAAATACTCATCATAGGACAAGTTCTCTTTTAGTTTTTAATTATTTAATAGGCATTGAATATGCAATATTTTCTACTTTAAAACCTACTTTTTCATAAAGATGCTTAGCACTTTCATTTTCTTCATTAACTGTTAGTTTTATATCAGTATAATTATTTTCTCTAGCATATTCTTTCATAAATTCTAGTAACTTACTTCCAACACCTTGATTTCTATAATTTTCATCTACTCCTATTGCTTCAATTTTAATCTGTTTTCTATATATGTACCCCTCCATTTTCATCTCTCTTGAAGATATAATAACATATCCTACAATCTCTTTATTTATTATTGCTACAAATATTTCATTATTTTTAATCAAATTTGACAATTTTTCCTCATTCATAATACTTTTTGTATGCTTAAAAATATCTGGTCTCCAATTAACATGACATTCATGAACTTGCACTGCTATTTTATCTATTATCTTTAAATCATTAATTGCTGGTACTACTATTTTCATAATTTATTTACACTCCATTCATTTTTTTAAATTATATTCTTTTATTTCACAATTTTTAAGTCCTCTATCTAAAAACATCCCCTCGTTTATTCCTTCAAAATATGCACTAAAAACCTTTGAAACTCCACTATGAGCAACAATTAATACACTGCTATATTCTTTTGTTCTTAATTCATCTAAAAAACTATAAATTCTTCTAAAAAATAATTGTATATCTTCTGAAGTTCCATATTTAATACTTGTATTATAATTCCAATATTCATCACGATCAATCGCATTTAATGGTTTTCCAGATAAATCCCCACAATCTCTTTCTTTAATTCTTTCATCAGTAACAATTTCTTTTCTATTAAAATTAATAATATCTGCAGTATGTTTTGCTCTAACTAAAGGAGATGATATTATAATATCATATTTTATATCCTTGATTTTTTGTCTCAAATTTCGAGCTTGTATTACTCCAACATCAGTTAAATCTTCATCTATTGTGCTATAACATTTTAACACATTGAAAGACACTTCTCCATGTCTAACTATATATACTTTCATCTATTATTTCTCCTTTTTTATTTTATACCAATATTAAAATAAAAAGTGATTTACTTATATATTCCTTTAATATAACATTATTTATGTATATAATTGTACTATAAGTATCTCATTTTTTCAACTAATTTCATAATACAATTTATATATTACAAATATTGACATTAATGATATAATAAAAATAATAAAAGAATATTCTTAACCAATTTGTAAGGAGGAAAAATCATGAAAGAAATAATCTTTGTCACTTCGAATGAAGGGAAACTAGCTAGTGCAAAAAAAGTATTTGAAAATACACCTATCTTATTAAAAGGCTATAATTATGAGCTAGTAGAACCTAGATCTTATGATGTTGTAGAAATATCCAAATCAAAAGTACTCCAAGCATATGACAAAGTTAAATCACCTTGTTTTGCTATTGATGTAGGATTTTATATTCTAAAACTTAATGGTTTTCCTAAAACATTTGTAAATTTTGTACTTGATACAATAGGAATAGATGGAATACTTAAATTAATGGAAGATAGTACAAATAGGGAATGCTATTTTTATGAAGCCTTAGCTTTTTATGACGGTAAAAAGCAAAAAATTTTTACTAGTAAAATTCCTGGAACATTAACTTATGAAAAAATTGGAACACTACCTAAGAATTCATGGAGTGAACTTTGGAAAGTATTCATTCCAAAAGGATATGAAAAAACAATTGCTCAAATGACTGAAAAAGAGCGTATAGAAAGGAAAAAAAACTCAGCCCCCGAAACAATAGAGCAATTTGCTAATTGGATACAAAATATCTAATAACTAAAAGCAATAAACTGCAAGAAAATATCTAAACTTTCTCGCAGTTTATCTATTATTAATTAAGCTTTTCTTTAGTCTTAGCAGCTTTTCCAACTCTATCTCTTAAATAATATAATTTTGCTCTTCTAACTTTACTTTGTCTTTTCACTTCGATTTTTGCAATCTTTGGTGAGTTTATTGGGAATGTTCTTTCAACACCAATACCACTAGATATCTTTCTAACTGTAAAAGTTTCATTAAGTCCAGAATTTTGACGTTTTATAACAGTTCCTGTAAATATTTGAATTCTTTCTCTATTTCCTTCTTTAATTTTTACATGTACATCAACTGTATCACCTATATTAAAATTATCAATATTCTCTTTTTTATATTCAGCTTCAATTGCTTTTATTATATCCATTTACTTTTCCCTCCTTTTTTAAGAAATATATCTTAAGATAATACTATCTTATTAAATAATTAATTTAAAGTATCATTTAAAAACTCTGGTCTATATTTTTTAGTAATTCGAGTAGCCTCTATTTTTCTATATTCTGAGATTTTCTGATGATTTCCGTGATAGTAAAATTTCTGGAACTTTTCTACCCCTAAAATCACTTGGCTTTGTATATTGTGGATATTCAAGTAATTTATTTGTATGAGATTCTTCATCTAATGCTCCTTCAGATAACACCCCTGGAATTAAACGAACAATACTATCAAGTAAAACCTGACAAGCAAGTTCACCACCAGTCAAAACATAATCACCTATAGATATTTCTTCTATATCATATTCCTCAATTATCCTTTCATCAATTCCCTCATAATGACCACATATTATAATATAATCTAGATCATCTTTAGATATTTGATTTGACAAATTATAATTAAGTAATTTACCTCGTGGAGACATATATATAATTTTAATATTATCTGAATTATACTTTTCTTTTAACATATGTAAAGAAAAATCTATTGCCAAGCTTAAAGGCTCACATGATATAATCATTCCACTTCCACCACCATATGGTGGAAAATCAACCCTTTTATGCTTATCCTTTGAAAAATCCCTAATATCTACTAAATCAATTGAAAGTAAATCTTTGTCAATTGCTTTTCTTATAGCTTTAGTATTTATAAAATTACTAAACATATCTTTAAATAAAGTTAAAATTATAAAATGTTTCATATTAAACCTTCCATTAATTTAACAAATATTTTCTTTTCTGAAATATTTACATTTTTTATAACTTGTGAAATAGCAGGTAAATATATCTTTGACTTATCTTTTCTCTCCACTTCATATACATCATTTGCACCAGTATTAAAAACATAAATTAGTTTTCCTATTTCAGTATTATCCTCTTCATTAATAATCTGGCAGCCAAGTAAATCTTCTATATAATAAGTACCTTCTTCTAATTCTTTTAAGTCACTTTTGGGAATATATATATCTTTAGATTTAAAAGTTAAAGCGGTATTAGCATCATTAATTTTATCTAATTTAATGATTAACATACCTTTATGTACTCTACTTCTTGTTATTATATATTTTTCATTTAAATCCTCATCTAAATATACTTCATTTAAGTAGTTAGATAAATTTTCAATATCATCAGTATACGGATAAACTTTTAGTTCACCTCTTATACCGTGAATATTTGCAATTTTACCTATTAAAATACTTTTTTTCAAGACTTACTCTCCTTTATTTTCCTCAATGTCTACAGAAACTTTTTTATGATCTTTCATTGCATAGGCATAGATTATTTCTCTAATAGAACGTATTATTCTACCTTCTTTTCCAATCACTCTACCCATATCTTCTTTATCTACTTTAAGTTTTAGAATTAACTTTTCATTAACTTCCACTTCACTTATTTCAACTTTATCTGGATGATTTACAAGGTTTTTTACAATATAATCTAATAAATCTTTATACATTTTTTCATCCTCCTAAATTTCTACTCCTGCTTTTTTTATAAGTGCTAGAGCTGTATCAGTAGGTTTTGCACCTTTTTTCATCCAATCTAATACTTTTTCTTTATCAATGTTTAATTCTACTGGTTCAACCATTGGATTATAAGTACCAACTTTCTCTATAAATCTACCATCAGCTGGATATCTTGAATCAGCAACAACTATAGTATAATATGGAGACTTCTTAGCACCATCTCTTCTTAATCTTATCTTTACCATAATGCATTCACCTCCTTACAATGAAATCAAATAATACTTACTTAAACATGTTTCGAGCATTTTTTAAAGCTCCAAACTTTCCTTTACCTGACATCATAGATTTCATCATCTTACGCATTTGTTCAAATTGCTCCATAAATCTATTAATATCTTGTACTTTATTTCCACTACCTTTTGCAATTCTTATTCTACGAGACGCATTTAAAATTTTAGGATTTCTTCTTTCTTCTTTAGTCATAGAAGTAACAATTGCATTGATACGATCTATTTGTTTTTCATCTATCTCAGCATCTTTTAATTCTTTTGGTACACCAGGTAGCATAGCAAGTATACTTTTAAAAGATCCCATTTTTCTTATTTTCTTCATCTGATCTAAATAATCATCAAGTGTAAAATCATTTTTTCTTATCTTCTTTTCTAAGTCTAAAGCTTGCTCTTCATCATATGCTTCTTCTGCTTTATCAATAATTGATAAGACATCTCCCATACCCAGTATACGTGATGCTATTCTATCAGGATAAAATGGCTCTAAATCACTAAGTTTTTCCCCAATAGATGCAAATTTAATTGGCTTTTTGGTAATACTCTTAACAGAAAGTGCCGCACCACCACGCGAGTCAGAATCAAGTTTAGACATTGTAATAGAATCAATTCCTACTACTTCATTAAATCTCTCTGCAACATTAACAGCCTCTTGACCAGTCATACTATCTACAACTAACATAATTTCATGTGGTCTTATAGCCTTTTTTAAATCTACAAGTTCCCCCATTAAAGTTTCATCAATTTGCAAACGTCCTGCAGTATCTACTATAACAACATCACATAATTTAGAACTAGCCTTTTTAACACCATTTATAGCAATTTCAACAACATTTTTATTATCAATTTCACTATATACATCAATATTTAGACTTTTTCCTAAAGTTTCAAGTTGCTTTATAGCTGCCGGTCTATAAACATCACAAGCAACCATCAAAGGTTTTTTACCTTGTTTTCTAAGATAATTACTAAGTTTTCCACAAAGAGTAGTTTTACCACTACCTTGAAGTCCTACAAGCATTATTATAGTAGGTGGATTTGGTGATATATTTAGTTTAGATTCACCACTTCCAAGTAAAATTGTAAGTTCATCTCTTACAATCTTTACAATTTGTTGTCCAGGAGTTAGACTTTTCATTACTGATTCGCCAAGTGATTTTTCTTTTATATTAGCAATAAACTCTTTTACCACTTTATAATTAACATCCGCTTCTAGTAATGCAAGCTTTTCTTCTCTTATCATTATATTTAATTCTTTTTTAGTTATCTTAGTTTGTCCTTTTATTTTCTTCATTACATTTTGTAACTTATCAGATAAACTATCAAACATTATATATCATCCCTTACTTTTAAAATCGAATAACTTTAATAAACTCTCTTTGTTTAACACTTCTTCTTTTTGACACATTTTCCTTAACTTTTCAACACTATTTAATAGACGCCTCATCCCTAAAACATCTTCATAGTGTAATAGTAATGTTTTACTATTTTTTATACTATCCCTTACAGCTTGATATGAAATATTTTTATTTTCTGCAATCTCCCTAAGTGACAAATTATATAAATAATATTCTTCAAAAATACTTTGTTGTTTTTTTGTCAAAAGCTTTCCATATATATCATATAGTATAACAAATTTTAAATCTTCTTCCATAAAAATCACCAAAAGAAATGTGTGTAAAGTAAAAAAACTTTACACACATTATACAAAATTTTTTTTGAATTGTCAATAAGATCTTTAAAAATTACTGTAAAACTTCATTTATCCAATTAATCTCTTCATCTAAGAAATCATATTCTCCACTATTTACAAATACTAATTTTCCTTTTTCTACTTTAAAAGATCCTTTATAATTATCTTTACTAACACTTGGTAAAATATCATATATATTTACTCCTTCAATAGCTTTATCATCATAAATAACCTCTGTTTCATTTGCATAGAGTTTCTCTTTATTATATGACTTTCCCTCGGACACAAAAATAATTTCTTGATCACTTATATAATTTTCCAACTCTTCTTTAAAAGCCTCTACATCAGTTTTTATTCTCATCTCAGAAGCTCTATTTGAAACATTTTCGTCCTTAACATTTAAAATAATAGCAGTAAGTAAAATAGCCATTACAATTATAGTGATCATAAGTACTATCAAACTTATACCATTTTTTTTAATCATACATCCCACCTCAAAATCTCTCTATAATTCATTTACTAATTTTTTAAAATAATTACCACGTTCTTCAAAGTCTTTATACATATCAAAAGATGCACTTGCTGGAGACATTATAACATTATCACCATCTTCAGCATTTTTAAATGCATAATCTACACATTCTTTTAAAGTATTAAACTCTTTTATTTTTATAACATCAGTATAATCAATATTTCTTCTACTTGCCTCATTTATAACTGCTTCTTTAATTTTTGTTGATGTAGCACCAACTAATAAAAGTAACTTTACCTTATCAAGTATATATCCTCCTATAACATCATATGGAATATGTTTATCATATCCTCCAGCTATAAGTATTACCTTATCCTTAAACGATGTTAACCCTGCTATCGTTCTAGTTGGTGAACTAGCAATAGAATCATTGTAATAATTAACACCATTAATATTCTTAACAAACTCCATTCTATGTTCTACTCCATTAAAAGTTGACACTACATCTTTAATGCTTTTAACAGAAACCATATCAATAACTGCTGATGCTGCGGCACAAATATTTGCAATATTATGCATACCTACCAATTTTACATCTTCTAAATTACATATTTTAATAATATCAGAGTTGTTTTTATATACTATTTCATTATTATCAAAATAAACTCCATTTGAAACAGAAGATTTTATACTAAACTTTCTTATCTTACTTTGTATTTTATTATCTTTTAAAATCGTTAAATATTTTTCAGTATATTTATCATCTTCATTTAAAACTAAAATATCATTTCTTCCATGTTTAAAAAAGATATTTGCTTTTGCAAGTACATATTCTTCAAAACTTCTATGATAATCTAAATGATTTGGAGATATATTGGTTATTACAGAAATATTTGGAGAATGTCTTAAAGTCATTAATTGAAAACTACTTAGCTCTAAAACTATTATATCCTTCCTAGTTATTTTATCTATATCAGCAAAAATAGATTTACCTATATTTCCTCCAAGCCAGACTTTATATCCTTCTTTTTCAAGAAACTTAGAGATTAAAGTAGTAGTTGTTGTCTTTCCATCACTTCCTGTAACACCAATAACTTTACATGGTGCAAGTTCCATTAAAAATTCAATTTCTGAAGTTAACTTTACTCCTTTTTTTACTGCATCTTCTATCTCCGGTAAAAAGGGTTTAATTCCAGGACTTCTTAAAATATAATCAAACTTATCTAAATTCAAAAGATAGTTTTCTCCTAAAATTATTTCTATATCTATTTTTCGCAATTCAGGATATTTTTCTAAAACTTGTTTATCCTTATCCCTTGCACTTATAACTGCACCTAATCCCTTTAAAAAAGTTATAGCAGGAATATTACTACGTCCTATACCAAGTATCGCAATTTTTTTACCCTTTATAGCTAGTTTAAATAATTCTAATTTTTCATTTAAAATCAATTGAAATCACCTTTTTTCTTCTATAATAAATATTATATTCCAGAAATCACTTTTTTGCAATACCAAAACTTAATATAAATAGTTCAATTAAAATATACTCAATTTGAATTATTTTAAACACAAACTAATTGTTTTAAAATGACTCATTATAGTGTATATTATTTATATGGAGGGTATTCTTATGGATAATGATAATAAAATAATTGATAGAAAGGATTTTGGAAGAAAAGTTAGAAAAAGTAGAGAAAATTTAGGTCTTACTCAATTTGAACTAGCTGAAGAGGTTAAAATATCACAAAATTTTCTTGGAGATATAGAACGTGGAATTAAATTACCAAGTTTAGAAACCCTAATTCGTTTATCTAATGCTTTAAAAGTAAGTATTGATTCTTTATTTTCTGCCTCTTTAAATAATTCTATATATGAACCCGGAGAAGTTTATTATACAGAAAAACAACTTGCTATCATACACAATACAATAAAAAATATAACTGATAATTTTTAAATAAGAAAATAATTAAACTCAAAGCATCTACTTAATATAACTTGTAGACGTTTTGAGTTTTTCCTAATCTCTTCCTGTTATTTCTGTTATATTTAAATCTCCACAAAATTTATAGGAAGCACATGCTGTAGTATCATTTGCACTTTCATTAGCTTTAGTAGTACAAGGACTTACTAAAATTTTGTCAAGTCTACATGTAGAGTCCTCTATACAATTATGTGTACAATGAGCTACATTACATTGAATTTTTTGTTTGTATGACATAAATATCAACTCCCAAAAATATTATTTACAAAATTTATTTTTTTATACGATCTCTAAGTTTTCTATGATAAGTTATTGTAAACCTATGTACTTCATCTTGTAAAAATGTTAAGAAATTCAATATTTTTTTGTTATCTTTTAAATCATACTCATTTCCATTTAAATCTACTAAGCCTCTTGTTCTATGTTTATCATTTTTTACCATACCATATATATTTGTAACTTCATTAGCTTCTTCAAATGCTTTTTTTACCATTGATAATTGTGTTTTTCCACCATCAATTAAAACTATATCTGGAAGTGGCCAATCTATACTATGTTTTAATCTTCTAGTTATAACCTCATACATACATTTAGGATCATCTTGAGTCATAGTACTTTTTATTCTAAATTTTCTATACATACTTTTATTTAATTTGCCATTTTCAAATCTAATCATACATCCTACAATATATTCATTTCTCAGATTTGAAATATCATAACACTCTATAGAATCTATTGGCTCTTTAAATTTTAAAAAATTAGATAAATCCTCTATAACATTATTCTTCTTATCTTCAATATTTATATTAATGTTATTTTCTACCATCTTTATTAGATTAGACTTTTCTCCTCTTTTTGGACAATATACTTGAATTTTTATTTCTTTATTTTTAAAAAACTCATTTAATATATTTATATCTTTATCTTCCAATTTTATAAATAATTTTTTTGGTATATCATCATTTTTAAGATAATATCTTGATAATATTTGAACAAGTGCTTCGTCTATTTCATCATCTTCTAATTCATCTACTTTTACATCTTCATGTAATACAATTTTGTAATTTCTAATTTTAAATACTTGTATATACAAAATTCCTTTATCAAATACATAACCCCATATATCACTACTATTTTCATTTAAGTTATCAACATTTTGTTTGGTACTTATCTTTTCAATATCGTCAAGTCTCTTTTTTAAAACTGCCGCTTTTTCAAACTCTAACTTTTCTATGCAATCATCAATTTGTGAAATTATTAATTTTTTAATCTGAGAATTTTTTCCTTGCAAAAATAATACGACTTGCTCAATCATATCTTTATACTGTTTTAAGTTAACTTCATTTACACATGGTCCTAAACATCTGCCAATATGATAATACAAGCAAGGTCCTTGATGTTTGTTTTTTTCTAAATTATACTTACATCTTTTAATAGGAAATATTTGTTTTATTGTTGTCAAAACGTCTCGCATTGCAGATACATTAGTATATGGTCCAAAGTATAAACTTCCATCATTTTTTTTAGTCCTTGTTACATATATAATTGGGAACTTATCTTTTATAGTAACTTTTATATATGGGTAGCTCTTATCATCTTTTAACATTACATTAAATTTAGGATTATGTTCTTTAATATAATTACATTCTAAAACTAGTGCTTCTACCTCATTTTTAGTAACTATATAATCTATATCACGAACTAATGATGCCATTTTCTCAATTCTAGCAGTTTTATTATTCTTTTGAAAATATTGTCTAACTCTTTTCCTTAAAGATATTGCTTTACCTACATAAATTATAGTACCATTTTCATCCTTCATCATATAAATACCAGGATTAAAAGGAATTTTTGCTACTATGTCTTTTACATATGGATTTGTCATATAATTTTCCTCCAATTTAAATTATTATACCACAATAATACTTTAAATAACAACAATTATAAAAATAAAACTTGTATTAGCACTCATATTGTGATATAATTAACATAATTATTACTTTTAAGCTTAAGTTAATATGGAGGTTATAACTATGAATGAATTACTTAATTTAGTTAATGATGTTTTGGAAACAGATCGGTATCTAACAAACGAAGAATATTCAACTTTAATTAATAGCCTATCAAACGTTTCAACCAAAGAAAGGTCAAAAATCCTTGATGTGCTACTTATTGAAATTGTATTCTCACCCGAAAAATTAAACTTAGAAGGATTTAAAATCTTATCCTCATATATAGGAAAAAAGAAATTTGCACATTATCTTTCTGATTTAATGACTCTTTCCTATGATAAGTACGGAAAAGAACCCATATTCAAAGACGCCAACTTATATATAGAAATATCTAAATTATTTCAATCGATAAACAGACATGAGTATATGGCTCTTATGGCTTTATTAAATAATGGTTTTGGAGATAAAAATGAAATAAAAAAATATCTTAGTAGTGTTGATTCTAAGGTATTCAATTATTCAACTACTTGGAAATTGTTATACTTAAAATCTAAACAATATTTAAAAGAAAGCTAAAGAATATAAGTTCTATAATAAAAAAATGTGATGTAAAAAATTTTTACATCACATTTTTGTTTCTAATAAACCTTTTTAACCATTTATCAAATCATAACATATTAAAAGAGGGAAAATCCCTCTATTATTTTCAAAATATTATTCAGCTTCATTATACTTATCAAGAATTGCTTTTAAAAGCATTTCTCTTGTTTCAGTGTTAATTGGATGACAAATGTCTTTAAATTCTCCGTTTGGAGTTTTTCTGCTAGGCATAGCAATAAAGAAACCATTGTCACTTTCAATAACTTTAATATCATGTATTACGAATACATCATCAATAGTTATAGAAGCTATAGCTCTCATTTTATTTTGAGAAGCTACTTTTCTTACTCTTACATCTGTAATTTGCATGTTCCACACCGCCTTCCTTTTGAGTACAACTATATTATTGCATAATATTTTTTTAATGTCAATAGTTTGTTTACAATAACTTCCAATTTTTTTTATACTTTAATTTTTTATCGATAACATTCGACAAAATTACCTTTTTTTAGACATTATTTAAATAATATTTTTGTTCTTTTTACATTATATTCTATATTCTCATCTATATATTCTTTGTATCCTGTCATAATCGAATCTGGTTTCAAATTTGATTTTGAGCCAGTAAGTACAGTAATTTCTAGCGAACCATCTAAAGTAAAGTCATAAGTTATTATTTGACCTTTTATATCTATTCTTTCCATCCTATTTTTAGATTTTTTTAAAACTAAAATATTTTTTTGCTCTAAATATGTCTCCATTTTATCCTTATAACTATTTTTTATATTTTCAATTTGCTTTTTAGTCTTATCTTTGAACTTATCTTCATCATATACTAAAGTTATTATATAGGTAGCTCCATATACTCTTGACATTATACTTTTCGAATTAGGATTTACATATTCAGCCGATAAAACTGTTAACCCATTGGGTAAAACTCTATTTAATTGTTTCACTAAGTATGAAGTTTCAACTCTTTCAGATAATTTAATTTCTAAAATTTCTCCTGTACTTTCTATTCCTACTGATAATGGATGTGCAAACACAAGCTCTGGTCTTGGATTAAATCCATTAGAAAACATTACTGGTATATCTGCTCTTGATAAAGCTTGCTCAAAAACTTTCATTACATCTAAATGAGATAAAAAAACTGCCTCTTTAGATTTGCTATATACTATTTGCAATTTTTCCACATTATCACCTTACCTTCTTTTGCCCCAATTATATCATAGTATATACTAAAAAGCAAAACTTTTTTCGTATAAATTTTCGATATATTATTAATTTACTAACACTTTGTAAATTTTGCAAAAAAGTTATAAACTAAACATTTTTTCAAACCCGGGAGTTTGACACTTTTGTAGGTCTAAAATTGATGTAAGCATTCAAAATGCTTAATTTTTTTGTCAAATTTTT
>CALXJF010000001.1 GCA_944388575.1 uncultured Clostridia bacterium | reverse complement strand
GTTATGAAAAACTCATAGAAAAAATAAATGTTAAGTTATTTTTCTTAACTTAACATTATTATACAAGGAGGTAAAAAAATGAGCAATGAAAATTTACGGTATGTACAGATGTTGAAAGATATCAAAGAAAAAAGAGAAAAAGATAATATGATTATTGGGGAAAAAATGGCAGATATAGGGAAAAAAATTAGATTTGGTGACTATTCTATTGGGGGCTATTCTATTAAAAATGGTAGGCAACGGATAAAGGTAGTTTTGCCAAAGGTAGATTTATCTGAGCTTAATGATGAGTATATAATTGAGAAGATAAAAGAAGAGTATCGTGAGGATGGTTTTAAAATTGAGCATTTTCAAAAATATATACTTACACCCAAAGATAGAACTCATATACAGTATCCTATAAAGTTACGGTTTTGTTTCATTACAGATGATATTAGCTTACGGGGTGACAATTATAATTTTGGTTTGACAGGTTTATTATATGTAAAATGCATAAAAGTGTATATTGATTTGGTAAAGGATTTAGATGATTGTAAGGAAAAGTCATATGTGATTTTTAGATCTTCAGATAAAGTTGTAGAATTTGAAGTACCAAATAAAGAAATTATGTCTGAATACATTAGACTTAGTAGTTCTAATTTTTGTAACGTTTCTATTTGTGATACTATTAAAGGTGCGGAGGATTTAAAATGGTTAGAAAAAGAAATTATAGATATAAAAGATGTCGATTTTGATAATTTCTTTATTAATGATATATATATAAGTATATATTACTATATTTTAAACGAAGTCTTTTTTAGTGAAATAAAGCAACATTTATCTAAAAAGCTTGCCTTATTTGATGGGAAAGTTAGTGCTGATATTCAAGTTATAAAAGAAAAAACAGATATTAATCTACGTGCTAGTTCTAGAGTTAATAGATTTGATGGAAAAATTACACTAAGGGATCAAAATGTATTTTTTATTACTATTACATTAAAGATAGATGGTTTAAATTCTAAAAAAGTGTTAGAATATTATAAACTAGAAAGAGAGGTTGAAGGAGAATATAGTATAAAGGACGTATTATCTAAGTATATCTAAAATAGGTATAAAAATATGAAACTGTATTAATTTATAGTTTCATATTTTTTTGTATTAATATATTTTTTTTGAAGTGAATTAATTATTGCAAAATAGCTAAAAATATAGTAATATATATAAAGAAGGAGAAAGATAATGACACAAACAAAAGATACGAAAAAAATAGGTAAATTAAGGAAAATTATTAGGGATTTATACCCTACATATATATATGATAAAGTTGAAAATATACCATATGATTTAATTAAAGATCAGAATATTAAATTACTTATATTTGATATGGATAATACGTTAATAGATAATAAACATACTTATAGTAAAGAGTTAAAAAAATGGGCGGATGATATGAAAGATAAAGGAGTAAAACTATATATAAATAGTAATTCTCCTTTTGGAAAATTGGTAGAAAAGATAGCTAATGAACTTGGAATGCAGTATAATTATAATGCTAATAAACCTTTTCTGAAAGGTTTTAAGAAGATACAAGATGAAATGAAAATACCAAAAGAAAATATTATGATGATTGGAGATCAATTATTCACAGATATTTGGGGAGGAAATAGATTTGGAATAAAAACTATTTTGGTAAGACCTATTAAGAAAAGTGAGACATTTATTAGTAGAATAAAAAGACCCTTTGAAAAGATAGTGTTAAAACATTACATAAAGAAAAAAGGGGGGATGTAAATTGCAATACATATCGTATATTATAATGAGTTTTTTAAGCATAATTTGTGGTCAGATTGTAGGACATCTAAATAAAAAAATGCCACCTGTTGTTGCTGAAGAAATTACTTATAAAGAGTTTTTTTCTACATTATTTAAAGATTTTAAAATAGATATAAAATATAGTTTGATTTTTTTAATATTATTTAACGCATTTATATATTTTATTGGAGATAGTATAACTTCCTATTTATATGTTATTATTTCAATTGCTCTTTTTATTGCATTTTCTATAGATTATAGATATCAATTAATACCAGATGAAACACATATAATAATTTTCGTTGCAGGTTTAATTAATTTTTTCCTAAATATTAATTTGTGGTGGGATTATATACTTGGTGCTTTAATTGGGGCTGGAATATTCTATGGACTTGGTTTACTTGCATTACTGATATTTAAAAAAGAGGGAATGGGATTTGGAGATGTAAAATTAATGGGAGCCATTGGTTTTATGTTTGGAATAAAGTATACACTAGTAATAACTTTAGTATCCTTTTTCTTAGGTGCTATAATAGGTGGAATATTGCTTATATTTAAGAAAAAAGAGTTAGATGGATATATTCCATTTGGCCCATTTATAGTTATTGCAACCATAGCTTTAATGTTTATACCTGCAGATACAATAATAGAAATATATATTTCATTTTGTAGTTGGCTTGGAATGAAGATGTCTGATGTAGTATACTTCTTTATGCCAAAATAGAAAAAGAGGGAGATAGTATGAGTAAAAGAACTGTTGTTGGAATTTTGTTAGTTTTAATAATATTTTTAATATTTGGAGTAACATTCTTTTTAGTTGATTTTAATTTAGTGGTAAGAAATAATGACCCAAAGTTATCTTTTAGAACAAATATATATGATGAAGGAAATACTAGAGAATATATAGGACTTGGATATAAAATTATTAGATATAATATAGGAAGTGATAATTCAATTAATAAATTTGGAACATGGTTTTTAATGTATGATCAAAATCTTAACGTTAAAGAAGATGACGCTAATATGTCAAATCCAAATGGTACTTATGATATAGTGGGAGAAATAATATCAATGGAGGAAAAGGAACTTTCTTTAAATATAAAAAGTAATTCAAATGAGTCTAGATATGATGAAGCAATTGTAAAGATTAATAGTAATACAATTATTACAAAATCACAAAAACAAATATATCGAAAGGATTTGAAGGTAGGAAATAAGGTAAGAGTTAATTTTACTGGTATTGTTACTAAAAGTATACCACCTCAAGCAATTGCATCTACAATAGTAGTAGAGGAGTAGTAAAGTTTATGATAAAATTTGGATGTGCAGGAAACCCTAAAGAATTCTATGATTTAGGATATAAAGTATCTGAAGATATGCCTAAATATTTAAATAATATTGGAATAGATGCTTATGAATATCAATGTTCACGAGGAGTAAGGGTGAGTGATATTAAAGCTAATCTTTTAAAAGAAAATGCAAAAATGTATAATATTGATTTAAGCATTCATGCACCATATTATATTAGTTTATCAACACAGGATGAGGTTAAAAAGCAATCGACTATTAAGTATATTATTGATACAATGAAAATTGCAGATAAAATGGGAGCCGAAAAAATCGTTGTGCATGCTGGTGCTCTTTTAGGACTTCAAAGAGAATATGCAGTAGAAAGTGCTTGTTTATTATTAAAAAGAGCATATAATGAAGCTGATAAATTAGGATTAGGACATATAGTTATTTGTCCTGAGACTATGGGAAAAATAAATCAACTTGGAAATAGTCAAGAAATAATAAAAATGTGCTTAGTTGATGATAGGATGATACCTACAATAGATTTTGGTCATTTATATTGTAGGAGTCTTGGAAGATTAGTTACTAAAGAAGATTGGCTTAAAGAGTTATCTCAATATATTGAGCATTTAGGATTTGAAAGAATGAAACATTTCCATAGTCATTTTAGTAAAATGATTTATACTTTAAATGGAGGAGAAAAATCACATGTAACGTTTAAAGATAGTGATTATGGACCATATTATGAGGAGGTTTTAGCTGCTATTGTAGATTTAAAATTAGAACCAACTATTATTTGTGAGTCGTCGGGAACTCAAGCTATTGATTCAAAGATCATGAAAGATTATTATATTTGTAAATTTTAAATATTTGTTGTTATTATTGAGATGTATAAAATAGATATCTCAATTTTTTATAAAATATTGAAAATTATGTTAATGTATGATATAATTTAATTATGTAAAACTGTGCAGGTTTTATTTTAGTAAATAAAATGATTTTTTGATATATGGAGGTATTAGTTTGAAAAATTTACCGGTAAACAACTATGAAGGCGAAATCATAAATGCAGTTGAAAATAATAATGTAGTTATTTTGACTGCGGAAACAGGCTCTGGAAAATCAACTCAAGTACCGCAAATGCTTATGCGGTATGGTTATGAAGTGGTAATAACTCAGCCCAGAAGGATTGCTGCAAGAACAGTTGCTAAAAGAGTGGCAATGGAGCTTGGATGCAATGTGGGAGAAACCGTGGGGTTTATGACTGCGTTTGAAAAGGAGGTTTCAGAAGAAACTAAAATACTTTTCTGTACAGATGGATTGCAACTGGTAAGGGAAGTAACGAAAAGTGGTATAAAAATACAAAAAAGCAGGAAAGTGCTCATTATTGATGAGGTTCATGAATGGAATTTAAACATTGAAGTGCTTATAGCATGGTGTAAATTAATGCTGGATAAAGGCATTGATATGAAAGTGATAGTTATGAGTGCTACTTTGGAGGCTGAAAAGCTATCATATTTTTTTGAGAAGGCTAAGATTATTAATATTCCTGGCTCGTTATATGAAGTAAAAACAAGATTAAGTTCAGGGAATATTATAGCTGATATTTATAACCTTGTTGAAGAAAAAAGAAATGTTTTAGTATTTCAATCCGGGAAAAAAGAGATTGCTGAAGTAATCGACAAGCTTGATTTTTTAAAGGATCAAGCTATAGTATTGCCCCTTCATGGAGAAATGGAAATTGAAGATCAAAATAAATGCTTTATTAAATATGCTATACCTAAAGTTATTATTGCTACCAATGTTGCACAGACTTCTATTACAATTCCAGATATTGATGCTGTAGTGGATAGTGCAACTGAAAAAAGGGTTGAGGTAATAAATGGTATAGAAAGTTTAATAACTGCAAATATAAGTCAGTCTGATTCTTTACAGCGTAAGGGGCGTGCAGGTCGTGTGAAGCCAGGAATTTATATATATGCTTCAGATACTCCTTATGAGGAGCTTAAGGAATTTTCTGTTCCTGAAATCAATCGCTTGAGATTAGATCAGATTGTGCTTAGGCTTGCTTCAATTGATATAGATTCAGAAGAGCTTAACTTTTTTCATCAGCCTTCAATTGATAGTATAAGAGATTCTAAGAATCTGTTAAAATCTTTAGGAGCATTATCTAAAGAAGGAAAAATAACTAGAGTTGGAATGGAGATGAGCAGATTTCCCACTTCTGTTAGATCTGCACGCATGCTTGTAGAGGCAAGAAAACGTGGAGTATATGACGATATGGTAGACATTGTATCAATATATGAGGCAGGAGGAATTAAAAGTAAGTCGTATATGGGAGTAGCTATGTCAGAATTTGTCGTACAATTAAGAATTTTTAGAAAAATAAATGAGAAAATTAAGAAGTTAAAAGAATCTGGACGGCAAATTAAAGATTTAGAAACTTATGAGAAGGAGAAGCTTTATCATGATGTGAATAGAAAGTCATATTACAAGGCTTTAGAGATAAGAAGAAAGATCAAAGAATGTTCTACAGACGAAATACATGCAAGTGTCGAGTTTATTAATGAAACAGAAATCGAAAAAGCATGTATTGTGGGATTAATTGATAATATCTTTTTCTCATCATTTAACGGCTATATTAATTCTGATGATGATAGTACTGAATGGAGGATTGATAATAAATCTTCAGTATATAAAAGAGATATTGTTGTAGGCTTGCCAAAGATAATATCCTTTAAAAATAGGTTTGGAGTATCATGTTCCATGAATCTGATTACTTGGCCTATAAATGTTAGCTTAGATCAATTACACGAGATTGATCCAGAAAGATTTCCGATTTCTCATAAATATAGATATTCTAGTTACACAAATAGTGTGTATAAAGTTGAATATATAGTTTTTGATGAGCATGAAAAAGAGGTATCAGAAATTGAAGTGGATCTTGACCAAGTAATTGAAGAGTTTCCTCATAGTCACAAATATGAATATGATCAATATGAAGATTGCGTTTATGCTGTCGAATATGTGATTATTGGTGATTATGAAAAAGAGATATCAAGAGAAATGGTAAGTTTATCAGAGAAAAATTACTCGGATATATTCTCTGAAACCTTAGCTACTTTTTTGGCACAAGTAGTTATAGGAGAAAAAGACATAGACTATTGTGATGAGGACATATATTTAAAGCGTGTTATAAATCACAATAGATGTTATAGCGTACCTTTTGAAAAATTAAAGAATATGCTCAAAAAAAATATCATAGACCTTAATGTAAAAGGTTTATCGGATTTTGATGAATATATATATGAATTTTTCATGGTATGACTAAAAAAAGAAAGAAATCGAATTAATTTTCGGTTTCTTTCTTTTTTACTAAAATAATCCCTGTTCTTGAGTATTTTTGTTTATAGAATTAGGATTTATTTGCTGTTCTTTATTTCTTAATTCTTGTGCTTTTTCATTAAATCTATTTGCAGTACTTTCTAATTTATCAATAGCACAGTTTCTAGCTTTACTTTTGGTTCTTTTTCCAAATTCGTAGGCTTCGTCTAATGTTTGATATGCTTTTCCACTTATATAATCTTTAGTAGTACTTATTCCTTCACTTACATCTTGTATTTTTGCATCAATAACATCTCTTGTGTCTCTTGCTTTATTTACTACGAAATCCTTAGTTTGTCTTGCTTTATCTTTTGTCATTTCTACTACTTCTTTTCCTTTTCCTAGTACATTAGAAAGACCATTTTTTAATTGTTCTTTTAATTTAGTAGCTTTTTGAGGTATAGATTTAGAAAATTCTGATACGTTTTTCTTAGCAGGTTCTATAACTTCTTTATTAAATTTTTGAGCACTATTTACTTTTTTTAGCACAGATCTAGACAAAAAACCTTTTATCTTATCAAACATTTTATTCTTTTCAACTTTAGCAAGTAATTCTTGTTTATGAGTAAGGGCTTCATCACAATTTAATGAAAATTCTTCTTCTAATTGAGTAGCTATTTTTTGAGCTTCATCTATTTGATATTTAGTTAATTTATATTCTGCTGAAAGATCATCCCATTTTTTATCGATTTGGACTAATTCTTGGGAATTATCAAAATCTTTTTCCAAAGATGTTATTTGATTTTTTATATTTTCACATTTATCAAGTAGTTTTCTAGCTTCTTCAATGTCTCCATTTTTTATTGCTTCAGCAGCTTTATCTTGAATATTTTTTTGTTCGGTTTTTAACGGATCTGTTTTGTTAATCAAGTCTGGAAGATTTTCTTGCATGAATTGCTCTCTCTCGTCTATAGTCATATGAATTTCAGCTAAAAGTTCGTCTTTTTTTCCATTTAATTCTTGGATTTTTAATTGATGTTGTTCAGATACTTGTGCATATGCACCTTGTAAAGTGTTTAAAGAAAGTTCATATTCTGCTACTATTGCATCTATTTCGTTTCGTGTTTCTTGATATTTATTTGCATTTTCTTGTAGTTTTAGTCCAAAATTTTTACCAGCTGTGTACATAGAATTTTTAAATTGATTCGTTGATCTTGAGATAGTTTCTTTTCCTTTTGTCTTAGCATATGCCATTTTTGCTTTTGCTAAGTCTTTACTAGCGTCTTTTAGTTCTTTAAATAAGTCGGAAATTTTTTTAAGATCATCGCTTTGTTCTAAAGTCACACTATTTGTGTTATTATTTTCCATTTTTTTCACCTCATCTTTAGTTGTAAATTCCAGAGCGTATTTCAGCTTCTTTTTCTAATTTTTTATAATTTTTTTCCATTTTTATTATAAGTTCTTTTAATTCTTCAGAATTCATTTTATCTAGATTGTACATTTTACCTTCAAATATAAGAATACCTAATTCGTTTTCCATATATCTACCTCCATTTTTATTACCATAATATCATAAAATATATAAATATTCAATAATATGAAAGAAAAAAATCACTTTTTTATGTTCCATTATTGAATATTTATTAAATAATAAAATTTAAAGATATACTTTACATAATGATAAAATG
The DNA here is from genome assembly GCA_944388575.1 of uncultured Clostridia bacterium. Taxonomy (GTDB): domain Bacteria; phylum Bacillota; class Clostridia; order TANB77; family CAG-465; genus CAG-465. The sequence goes on along the minus strand of CALXJF010000001.1, from coordinate 105,226 downwards.
GTGCTATAATATATTTGTATAATTTATAATGGAGGAATAAAGTTATGAATCATTTAGGAAGTATTATTTTAATATTATTTTGCTTTATAGTGACTATAGCATTATTGTATTTTATAACAATGATGATAATGAAACGGCAAAGAATTATAAAAAGGATAAATACTTTAGAGTATTGTGTAAATATAACAGTATTCTTTTTATGTGCAAGAAGATATGAGGATGGAGGATATAAACTCGAGAGTAGAGAAAAGGAAAATTATATTAATATGTTACAAAAAATAAAAGACGATTATAATTCGTTAATTTTTAAATCATACTATTTAAAAAAACAAATTGGATATGTAGAAAGTATGCTTAATAATTTTTTTAATGACTTTTTTTAAATTGTAATATACTGTGGATAATTTATCTGCAGTATATTTTTTTGTTATATTTTACATATTTTGCAAGGTGTGGTATAATATATATATTATATTTGATGAAAAATTATAGGAGTGAATTATGGAAAAACCAGAATTATTAGCACCAGCAGGAAGTTTGGAGAAATCAAAAGTAGCTTTTTTATATGGAGCGGATGCAGTTTATGCAGGTACTTCAAAGCTTTCTCTTAGAACAAGAGCTGATATGAATTCAGATACTTTAAAGGAAACTATAGAATATGCTCATAGTATAAATAAAAAGGTATATGTAGCATTAAATATTTATGCTCAAGATGAGGATTATGAAGAAATAGAAAAAGAAGTAAAAAGACTAAGAGATTTAAAAGCAGATGCTATTATTGCAAGTGATGTAGGTGTTATACAAAAAATAAAAGAAATAGCCCCTGATATTCAGATACATATTAGTACTCAAGCAAATACTGTTAGTTTACATTCAGCTAGATTTTGGAGAGATTTTGGAGCTAAAAGAGTAATACTTGCAAGAGAATTAAGTAAAGAAAAAATTAAATATATAATGGATAATAAACCAAAAGATTTAGAGATAGAAATGTTTATTCATGGAGCAATATGCTTTGCATACTCAGGTCGTTGTTATTTAAGTAAATATTTAAATGGAAGATGTGCAAACTTAGGTGATTGTGCTCAAAGTTGTAGATGGCAATATAATATAACTGCAAGTGAAGTAAATAATCCAAATAGTATTTTAAATCTTGACTTTGATGAAAAGGGAACATATATTTTTTCTTCTAAAGATATGTGCCTTATAAAACAAATACCGGTTATATGTGATATGAAAGTAGATAGTTTAAAAATTGAAGGAAGATTAAAAACAGATTATTATTTAGCTACTGTCGTAAGAACATATAGAAAAGCAATAGATGATTATTGTAAACTAAAAGAAGAAGGTAAAGAAAAAGAATATGATTTTAAAAAATATTTACCTGAATTATTAAAAGTTAAAACAAGGGGTCTTTCTGAATTTTATTTTTCTGATACTAATAATCAGGATATTCATGATTTTGATGGAAAAAGCGATAACTTAGAGTATGAATATGGTGCTAAAATAAAAAAAGAAGAAGAGAATAATATATATATTGTTGAGATAAAAAATAAGTTAAGCGTTGGAGATAAAATGGAAGTATTAATTCCAGATAGTATTGAAATAAATGAATTTGTAATTGATAAGTTATATGATATAAAAACTGGAAACGATATTGATACTATTAATCCAGGAATTAAGGGCCAGCAGGTTAAAATACATATTCCATGTGATAACTTAAAAGAGAATACAGTTATTAGAAGGAAAAAGTAGAGGTGTTAAAGTGGAAGACACAATTTATAATAGAACTGAAATTATTCTAGGTAAAGATAATGTTGATAAATTAAAAACTAAGCATATCATGATTTGCGGAATAGGTGGAGTAGGTTCATACTGTTTAGAAGCATTATCTAGAATAGGAGTGGGGATTTTTACTATTATAGATAAAGATAGAGTTGATATTACAAATGTTAATAGACAGATAATTGCAACCATGGATACTATTGGAGAAGATAAAGTAAATATTGCTAAAAAAAGAGTAGAGTTAATTAATAAAGAGGCAAAGGTTACCGCTTTAAAACTCAATTTAACAAAAGATAATATAGAGGAGATTTTAAAAGACAAGAGCATTGATTATGTTGTGGATTGTGTTGATAACATAGAAGCTAAACTTGCAATTATTTTACAATGTAATAAAAAAAATATAAAATGTATTTCTTCTATGGGTATGGGAAATAGATTAAATCCTCTTGATATAAAGATTGATGATATATATAACACTAAAATTTGTCCATTAGCTAGAATAATGAGAAAAAGATTGAAAGAAGAAGGAATAAAAAAGCAAAAAGTAGTTTATTCTGTTGAGTTACCAAAGAAGAAGACTGATGAGGAAAAAAAACTATATTCAAACACACTTGGCAGTGTTCCATTTGTTCCTTCTGTTGCTGGTTTAGTTATGGCATCCGAGGTAGTAAAAGATATAATATATATGAATTAGAAGGAGCTTTTTATGGTATATACTTCTTATTATAATTCTCCTGTAGGAAAAATATTATTGGCAAGTAAAAATAATAAATTGATAGGATTATGGATAGAAGGTCAAAAGTATTTTAGGGGAATTTTAAATGATCAAATGAAAGAAAATAACGATGAAATTATTTTAGTAAATACTAAAAAATGGTTAGATAAGTATTTTGAAAAAAAGAAACCTAAAATTTTTGAGCTTGATTTAGAACCAAGTGGAAGTGATTTTGCTAAAAATGTATGGAAAATATTGTGTGAAATTCCATATGGAGAAGTCACTACTTACAAAGAGATTGCAAAGGAAATAGCTAAAATAATGAATAAAGATAAAATGTCTGCACAAGCAATAGGAGGTGCAGTTAGTCATAATCCGATTTCAATTATTATTCCTTGTCATAGAGTGGTTGGAACAAATGGAAGTTTAACAGGATATGCAGGAGGAATAGATAAAAAAATAAAATTATTAAAACATGAAAATGTAGACATGAATAATTTATTTTTACCATTAAAAGGGACAGTTTTATAAGGAGTAACTATGGATAAAAAAATAAGATGTAAATGGTGTAATTTAAAAAATGAATTATATATAAAATATCATGATGAGGAATGGTGCAAACCAAATTTTGATGATAAATATTTATTTGAAATGTTAATATTAGAATCGTTTCAAGCAGGTCTTTCTTGGGAATGTGTGTTAAACAAAAGGGACTCTTTTATAACGGCTTTTGATAATTTTGATATAGATAAAATATGTGAATATGATAATGAAAAGATTAAAGAGTTATTATTAAATGATAAAATAATAAGGAATAAACTAAAGATAAATGCTAGCATTAATAACGCAAAGATATTTAAGAATATCCAAAAGGAATATGGTTCATTTTATAATTACTTAGAATTATTTACAAAAGGCAAGATAATATATGAATTAGATAAAACAACGTCAAATTTATCTGATAACATTTCAAAAGATTTACAAAAAAGAGGAATGAAATTTGTGGGATCGAAAATAATATATTCTTATTTACAAGCTATAGGTATTATTTATTCACATGATAAAGAATGTTTCTTATTTCATAATGTGTAAAATTTATTAATAAATAAGGTAAAAGGTGAGAGATTGAAATGAATAAAAGATTAAAGGTAATATTAGAAAATTGTCCACAAAATCATAAATGTCCTGCTGTAAAGATTTGCCCGGTAGGAGCATTGTCACAAAAAGATTTTAAAGCTCCAACAATAGATTATACTAAATGTATATCTTGTGGAAAATGTTCAAATTTTTGTCCTAAAAAGGCATTAGTATTATAAAAATAAATCAAAAAAAATCCCAAGCACATATGAACATATTAAGTGTTTGGGATTATATATTTATTAAAGTCAACTCTGTCTTTTAAATAACTTTTTATAGTACTAGGATTAGTTATAATGGTTTCTTTTTGTTCTTTATTTAATTTTTTTATATAATATTCTAGTTTACTTGCTAATGATTTAGTGGAAGTTTCAAACACACATTCAAGTTTTTTTGCTTTGTGAGTTAGTGTATACTTTGCACATTGCTTTCCTCTTAAAAAATGCTCTTTCATTCTTCTAGTAATATTTGTAGTAATACCAGTATATATAGAATCATCTTCACATCTTAACATATAGATATAATACATTTTTTCTATTGTATGATTATATATTCAAATGGATTAATATCATTACCATATCCACTTGCAGTTCTAATTTCAAAGTGAAGATGATGTCCTGTACTATAACCTGGATTGGGATCTGTTTTAGGATCTCCGTCCTTCTTTAGCTATTATTTGGCCTTCTTTTATTTGATCACCATTTTTTACTAGTATTTTTGATAGATGAGCATAAAAACTATATATTTCTTTTCCTTTTATATTATGTTTTACTTCAATACAGTTACCATATCCATTTTGACTTCCTGAAAAAGTAACTACACCATTGGTTATACATTTAACATTATCATGATGTACACCTGAAATGTCTATACCCGTATGTTTTGAATATTTACCACTTATAGGATCTTTTCTATAACCATAATTAGATGTAATAGTACCACTAATTGGGGATCTAAATTTACCACTTGATGCGATAGACATATAGCTATTTTGCTCTATAATTTTTTCTTCACTCTTTACAGAAAATTGTTTACTTGAATAACTTAAAGCTAAGCTGACACAAGGTATTAGTATTACAATAAAAAGTAGAGTAGAGGAAAGTTTTAGTTTGTTTATTAAGTGAGTATCTTTATGTTTTATTCTAAATTTTGCTAAATAAAGTCTATTTGATAAATCTTCTTTTATATTTTTTATACTCATTTTATTCTTATTCCTAAAATTTTTATAAAATCTAAGGCCTGATATTCAGTCATTATTACTCCTTTTATATCATTAGGGTAAATAACAATTCCATTGATAATATTAGAAGATAAATCAATATTTTTTAGACTTGTTTTGGAAAAATTAATACTTGTAAGATTACAGTTATTAAATAATATATTTTTGTGTTTTACATTGCTCATATTTGCTCCTTCTTGATTGCAATTTTCAAATAAGGAATTATTAATTATACATTCATCTAAATAACAGTTTTTCATATTACATTCAATAAAGGTAATATTTTCAAAATATGAATTTGAAAAGTTTGCTCCAAGCAATTTACAATTTTTAAATAATACTCTTTTAAATGTTGACTTAAAAAAAGACATATTTGACAGGTCACAATTATTGAATAATACATCTATAAAATATGATTTTTCCATTTTGCAATTGATAAAAATATTATTTGTGATTATACAGGTATTTATTTCTATATCATATTTATTAATATTATATAGGCTATCGTTATTTGATTTTTTAGAAATAATTGTATCTGTATTTTTTAATTCATAACTTAATGGACTTTTAAAGGTTTTCTCTATATTTACATTTGGTTTTAAAATCATAAAGTCTACTCCTTTTATATAACATAGTATATATTTTTAATTAGTTTCTGTCAAATGATTATAATAAAATTAACAAAAAAATTCCAATAAATTTGACAATTATGTAAATAGATAGTATAATCAAATTATAACAAATGTTAACCAAGATTAATATCGGAGGTGCTTATGATATGGATAAACAATTTACATTGGAAGATATTAAATTAAAAGCGTGTGAGATGAATATACAAAGAATATATATTTTTTCTCATGCTAAACATGATGGAGATGCTAAAGGTGCTGCTCTTGCATTAGTTGAATACTTTACCCAGAATGGATATAATAGTAAGTATATTATAACTGCAGAGGATAATTGTTTACTAGGTGTTTTTCCAAAAGTAGAAACTTCATGTATTAAGGATGAAAAATTTATAGCCATAAGTGTGGATACTTCTATAGTCTCTGGAAATGAAAATGATTTGTATAAAAAAGCAGAAATTATATATAAAATAGATCATCATAAAGACGGAGATTTATTTGGAGATTATAACTATATTGATGATGAGGCTTCTTCTACTTGTGAAATAGTATCTAGTATGATTTTAAAAGATGATATTACTCCCAAAATGGCTACTTATCTTTATACGGGAATTTATACAGATACTGGAGGTTTTAAATACGGTATACGAGATGTAATGTTTTTGCAACTTTCTAAGTTATTAAAATGTAAAGCTGATTATAGTTTTGTTGTTAATAATATGAAATATATCTCTTCTAGTAGAAAACGAATAGAAGGTTTAGTAGCGTATAATCATAAATTTTATGCTAAAGACGTGGTTGGAACTATTATCAGAAAGTATCAACATGATTTTATGGCCTTAAGTGTGGCACGTGCAGTAAATACATTAATTAGCATTAATGCCAAAGTATTTTTTTGTTGTTGTGAAGCTAAGAATGGAGATGTTTTTGTTGAGATAAGATCGTCTTTAAATAGTAATATTGATGTTAGCAAACTTGCTAAAAAGTATGGAGACGGCGGAGGACATGTTCATTCAGCAGGATTTAAATTAAAAGAATTTGATGAGATATATAATATATTGCAAGAGATAGAAGATTTGACCAGATTACAATAAGAGTAATCTGGTTTTTTCAATATTTGATAGTTTTTTGTTGCTTTAAGTTTTTATAGTTACATATATATTTTTTAGTAGTAATTGTAATATATATATATATATATGTATATAAGTTATAATGAGAAAATTTATACAAAAATTGACATAATTTATGTGTTATGCTATAATAGAAAACAAATTTATATGGGTATTTATAATAATTTAAAAGGGAGTTGATTAATAATGATTATTATTAATGAAAGGGAATATTTAAAAGATAAAGTAGTTGGTTGGATAGCAAGAACAGAGCCTCCTACTAATGCACATTTAGAGTATATATTAAAACTTGCAAGGTTATACAAAAAGGTGATAATAATATCTGGATCTTGTTATACTCTTGGAAATAGTAGACATTGTATACCGTCTATAATACGAATAAAAATGATAAGAGCCATGCTTAAAGAAGCAGGACTTTCAGAGGAAAAGTACGATATTGTGCCACTTGCAGATTATGAAAGTAATGAAATATGGTTAAAGGATCTTATAGATATATCACGTATATATAATATTAATGATATAGCTTCTGGTAATGAGTGGGTCCAAGAGATAGTTAATAGTCAAAATATGTATCCTTTACGTGTAGGAGATATTCCTCTTGATAAAGAAATACCGTATCATGCAACAGATGTAAGAAAAGCAATTGAAGAAGGTGACTATGAAAAGTTAAAAGAATATGTTCCAAACTCTGTACTTAACATTATGAGTTGTTATGAATGCTTTAAAAATATTGAGATGGCGAACAAAAATGAAGAGGTGATTTTTGTACCTGGAAGACAAACTGTAGATATGGTATTTTTACTTAAAGATAAGAATACTCAAAAACTGTATGTTTTACTTGGAAAAAGACCTCAAGATTCTGTGGATTTTGCAAATATAAAAGCTATACCAGGAAGTGCAATTGAAAGATTTGAAGAACCGGAAGATGCTTGTGTAAGAATGTTTAAAGAGGAGACTGGACTAAAAGTTGAGTTACTTGAAAGACATTTTGTATCTACACCTGTAAAGCTTAAAAATTTAAAAACATCTTTTCTTTTTATGAACTTGGTTGGCATTTATAGCTCAGAAGAACCAAATAAGATGGGAACAAGAGGTGGGTCAAGTCAGTGCTTTTCTATTTATGTTGAAGGGGATGTAGATATATATAGATCTATTTTATCGCCTACTAGGGGTTTAGAGGAAGTGGATTTTTATGAAGTAGATAATATTATAGATACACCTTTGGCATTTCAACATAATGAAATGGTAGAAAGAGCCGTATATATGGCAAAAGGAAAGATTAAGTTTGAAAAAGATAGTTATCATGGAAATAAAAATTCAAAATGCATATATTTTGTAGGTGGACCTGGTACTGGTAAATCTTTGGCTGCTTATGGGGTTATGTTTTTCCTCAAACTTCTTAATATGAGCTGTGAGTTTACTGGAGAATTTGCAAAAGAAAAAGTTTATGAAGGTAGCTTAAGAGCATTATTAAAGAGTCAAGCAAAGATAATTGGAGAGCAAGATTATAGAGTGGCGCGTTTAAATGGAAATGTAGATTATATAATTTCTGATGCACCTCTTGCAATTAGTGCTATGCATGCTTCAAAAGAAAAACCTTTAGAAGAAGCTGCATATTATCTTTTTAACAAAACAGACAATTATATTATTTTTATTGAAAGAGATAAAAGTATTGAGTTTGAAACAAATGGAAGACTTGAAGATGAAAAAGATTCTGATAGAAAATCTAAAATTTTAAAAGATAATCTGGAGGCAAGAGGTTACAATTTTGTTACGGTAAAAGGAGCCATAGAAGCGGTAAGAGAGGCAGCAACGTATATTATAAATGATAATGTTAAATTAAAAGAAAAATCAAAAGAAATTTTGGAAATTATTGAAAATATAGTAGATTTGTTAGGGAGGCTAAATAATGTATAAAGATTATTTGAATAGTATTATTGATAGTGTAAAAGGGCGGTATATAAATATATTACCTCATGATTATGCTGATGTTGATTCTATTATAAGTGCTATTATGTTGTCTAAACTTTTGGATTATTATAATATAAAAAATCGTATTTGTATTATGGATAAAAAAGTTAGTGAAGATACTAAGCGTATTTTATCAAATTTAGGATATGATTTGAAAAAGTTTATGATATATAATGAAAAGAGTAACAAGCTACTTTTTTTAGTTGATCATTATGCTACTAAGCATGAGGGAAGAGTTATTGGGGTAATCGATCATCATTTTACTGTCTCAAATGTTAATGCTCAAGTATATTTATATAAAAAGAGTTGTGCTACGGCATATATTATATATAAATTGATGGAAGCTTCTTCCATGATAGTAACAAAAGAAATAATTGAACTTTTAGCTTATGCAATGTTAGTTGATACTTCTGTATTTAAAAGCTCTAAAACAGTCAAAAGTGAAATGGAGGAATTAGAAAAGTTAGTTACAAAGTATAACTTAGAAGATTATTCAAAGATAAAAGATGAGTGTCTCTTATTTACTGATATAAACAATATGAGTATAGATGAGATTGTGCAAAATGGGCGTAAAAACTATATTTTAAATTATTGTAATGTATCTTCTTCTTATATACAAATTAAGGGGTGTCTAGAAGCTAAAGAATTAGATAAACTTTTAGATGATATTGTGAAGAAAGTGTTAACAGATAATATAGATATGTGGGTATTTATTAGTTTTGATATGCAAAATGATAAAACTTATGTATATTATATAACTAAAATTGGTATTGAGGAAAGAGAATTTAATTCTATAGTATCTAGGGGCTCTGATATTATTCCTAAAATTGAAGATTATTTTTATAATATTTAGTTATATTTATAGGTGGTTAAAATATTTTAATCACCTATTTTTTAAAAAAAGTTGATTAATAAATATTTTAATGATAGAATAAGATTACTATAGGAGGTTTCTAAATGAAAGAATTAGATGAAAAAATGGAAATTGACAATTTAGTAAAAAAAGCTCATGAAGCAGAAAAACAATATGAAAGTATGACTCAAGAGCAAATAGATAATATTATTAAAGCTATGTCAATTGCAGCATTAAATAATCATATGAAATTAGCTAAAATGGCTGTTGAGGAAACAGGACGTGGTGTCTATGAGGATAAGATTACTAAAAATATATTTGCATCGGAGTATATTTATCATAGCATTAAATATGATAAAACTGTTGGAGTAATTGAAGAAAATGAACAAGAAGGATATGATATGGTTGCAGAACCAGTTGGTATTATTGCGGGTGTTACACCTGTTACTAATCCTACGTCTACTACAATATATAAATCTTTAATTGCCGTTAAAACTAAAAATCCAATTATATTTGGTTTTCATCCATCTGCTCAAAAATGTAGTAGTGAAGCTGCAAAAATCATAAAAGAAGCTGCTATTGAAGCTGGAGCTCCCGAAGGATGTATTTTATGGATTGAGCATCCATCTTTGTTAGCTACAAATGAACTTATGAATCATAAAGATGTTAAGTTAATATTAGCAACTGGCGGTTCAGGTATGGTTAAAGCAGCATACTCTTGTGGTAAACCAGCTCTTGGTGTTGGACCGGGTAATGTTCCATGTTATATTGAAAAATCAGCTAAGCTTAGAACATCGGTCACAGATTTAATAATGTCTAAAACTTTTGATAATGGAATGATATGTGCATCTGAACAATCTGTATTAGTAGATAAAGAAATTTCTAAAGAATTTGAAAAGTTAATGAAAGAAATGGGCTGTTATTTTTTAAATGACAATGAAAAAGAAAAATTGCAACAATATGTTATTTTAGAAGATAAGGGAGCTTTAAAAATAAATTCAACTATTGTTGGTCAAAGTGCATATAAAATAGCTAAGGAGGCTCAAATTAATGTTCCAAAAGAAACTAAAATCTTAGTTGCAAAATTAAATAAAGTAGGGGATGAGGATCCATTATCAAAAGAAAAGTTAAGTCCAATACTTGCATATTATGTGGTAAAAAATGAAGAAGAAGCTTTGGATATAGCAGAAAAATTATTAGTTTATGGTGGTCTTGGACATTCAGCTGTAATTCATAGTGAGAGTAAAGAGGCAATAAGTAAATTTGAGGCTAGAATGAAAGCTGGAAGAATTATTGTAAATTCTCCTTCTACTCATGGAGCAATAGGAGATATTTATAACACTAATTTACCATCATTGACACTTGGTTGTGGAACATTTGGAGGAAATTCTACTACTGCAAATGTTTCAGCTGTTAATTTGATAAATGTAAAAAGAGTAGCAAAGAGGAGAGTTAATATGCAATGGTTTAAAGTTCCAAGTAAAATCTTTTTTGAAAGGGGATCAATAAAATACTTAGAGGTAATGAGAGATATTTCTAGAGTATTTATCGTATGTGATCCGGCTATGGTTAAACTTGGATATGTTGATAAGATATTATATTATTTAAGAAAAAGAAAAAATCATGTACATTGTGAAATTTTTTCTGATGTAGAACCAGACCCATCTTTTGAAACAATCAATAAAGGTGTTGAGTTAATGAATAAATTTAATCCTGATTGTATTATAGCACTTGGTGGAGGAAGTTCTATGGATGCAGCTAAGGGAATGTGGTTATTATATGAGCAACCAGATGTTGATCTTGGTGCATTAAAAGAGAAATTTATGGATATTAGAAAAAGGGTATATAAAATTGAGCAGTTGGGAGAAAAGGCTAAGATGGTTGCTATTCCAACTACAAGTGGAACAGGTTCTGAAGCTACGTCATTTGCTGTAATTTCGGATAAAGTAAAAAATATGAAGTATCCTTTAGCAGATTATGCATTACTTCCAACAATTGCAATAGTTGATCCTGATTTAGTATCTACTTTACCAAAATCTGTTGTAGCAGATACGGGAATGGATGTACTTACACATGCAATTGAAGCTTATGTTTCCAATATGGCATCTGACTTTACAGACGGATTAGCTATAAAAGCTATAGAACTTGTTTTTGAGTATTTAGAAAGATCATACAAAGATCCTACAGATATGTTGGCTAAGGAAAAAATGCATAATGCAAGTACAATTGCAGGCATGGCATTTTCAAATGCTTTTCTTGGAATTAATCATAGTATAGCCCATAAAATTGGAGGGGAATATCATGTACCACATGGAAGAGCAAATGCTATTCTTTTACCATATGTTATAAAATATAATGCAACAATGCCAACGAAGTTTGTATCTTTCCCAAAATATGAATATTTTATAGCAGATAAAAGATATGCTGATATTGCAAGACGCCTTGGACTTAAAGCGGATACAACAGAACAAGGAGTTAAATCACTTATTAATGCTATAAAAGAACTTATGACTAAGCTTGATATGAGTCATTCTTTTAAAGAAGAAGGTATAGATGAAAAAGAGTATATGAATAAAGTTAGTGAGTTAGCAGATAAAGCATTTAGTGATCAATGTACAACTGCAAATCCTAAATTACCTTTAGTAGAAGAATTAGAAGAAATATTAAAAGAATCATATTATGGCCAGTCAACATAAATAATAATGAATTTAATAGTAATAAATCACAGTATTATAACATAATGCTGTGATTTATTAACTACTATTATAAAATAAGTATAGAAGAAAAAGATTACATAACACTTGACAAATTTGCAAATAAATGTTATAATAATTATAGTTTCAAGATTTGATTGATGTGTAATAACATCAATGAGTTCATTTTGATTTTCTCTTATTTACTTTACCTTTTAGGAATAGCTTGTGCACAATATGTGTATACAAGCAAAATATTATTTTCTAGGAGGAAATAAAAATGAAAAAAGTTTTTTCGTGGGATTGTGAGACAAACGGACTGTTGGGACAGGCATTTGCAATCGGTGCTGTCGTATATGAGAATGGTAGGGAAGTGAAAACTTTCTACGCCAGATGTCCCATCGAGGGAATAGTGGATCCTTGGGTTGAAGCCAATGTACTGCCTCAAATGGTAGATATGGTTGAGACTCATAGCTCCTATGAGGAGATGCTGAAAGCATTTGCTAAGTTCTTTCTTGAGAACAAGGCTGACGCTGATGTTATCTTCCATATGGGAGTACCTGTAGAAGCTAGAGTGGTGCTAGATATGCACAATAAAGGTTTCATAGGAGTATGGGATGGAGCTTATCCTTGGCTTGATATCGCGGGCTGTCTGAAGCAGGCAGGTTTTGACTGTACATCAGTCGATACCTATAATTCCAATCACGATATCATTGTTCCACAGCCGGAACCGGGTGGAACGCATAATCCATTATATGATAGCAGAGCTGCAGCTCTTTGCTACATGAATTTAATGTAAAGAAATAAGCTGCAATAGAGGGGGGATGATATATCCCTCTTTTATTCTGTCTTAAAATTTTCAATTAAAAAATGACTGATATTTCAATCAGCCATTTTTGTACAAAATCCATTTAAAATGATTTAATTGAATGTATTAAGAAAGAAATGTGTAATTTATTTATATCATTTCTTTTTATTTCTTCAGAGTAATCTTTATATATGAGAAATAAGTCCGTCATATTTTTTCCTTTTCTCATTTTTTAGTACCTGCAATTAAAATATTAATTTTATTTATAGAATGATTTGTTAAAATTATATTGCAGTGTTTACATAATGTAAAGTGTCAATTATTTAATAATGGAGTATTAGAGATTTCTATAAACTTTAATTTTTGTATAATTGTCATCTTAAGATAAATAATATATTAATTGACAAATACCCATAGGGGGTGTATAATAAGTTAAGGTGGTTAGTTTGAAAGAACATAATTTGAATAAATATAATAAATCTACTCATAGATCTGAAGAAGAGAAGAAAAATATAATTAAAAGATTAAATATCATAGAAGGTCAAGTAAGAGGAATAAAGCAAATGGTAGAAAATGATAGGTATTGCGATGATATATTAATTCAGTTATCAGCAATAAATAAATCATTAGAAAGTTTAGAATTTATTATTTTAGAAAATCATATGAAAACTTGTGTGTCTAAAGAAATAAAAAATGGTAATTTGGATATAGTTAAAGAAATGATGCAATCAATTAAAAGATTAAAATAGGTTTAAATAAAGGAGTAAGTAATGAAAAAGGTATTATTAAAAATTGGAGGGATGAGCTGTAGTGCTTGTTCCATTGGTTTAGAGAAATTTTTAAAAAAACAAGATGGTATTAGTAACGCTGTTGTTAATTTGGTAATGAATAATGCAAGTATAGAGTATGATGAGAATAAATTAGATATAAATAAATTAGGGATTTTAATAAAAAAAGCTGGATTTGAAAGTTTAGGTATAGATGATTTAAAATTAGAGGAGAAAAAAAGTAAACTTCAAAGCTATAAATTAATTGTTATATCAATACTTGCACTCATTGTGTTATATATTTCTATGGCACATATGATAAAGTTACCAATTTTTAGTTTTTTAGATAAAAGTATTAATCCTATAATTTTCTCTAGCGTTTTAGGAGTATTAACTTTATTTGTTATGTTAGCTTGTGGAGATATATTAAAAAATGGAATAAAAAACTTAATTCATAGAACTCCTAACATGGATACTTTAGTTACTTTAGGGGTAATTAGTAGTTATTTGTATAGTGTATATGCAACTATAATGATTATAATTGGAAAAATAGAGTATGTAAATAAATTGTACTTTGAATCTGCTGCAGTTATCCTCTTTTTTATAAAAATAGGAAAGTATATAGAAGGTAAAAATAAAGATAAGACTAAAGAGGCTTTAAAAGAATTGATGACAATTACGCCAAATAAAGCTACTATTTTAGATAATGGTGTAGAAAAAAGTGTAACAATTGATGAAATAAAAAGAGACGATATTGTTATTTGTAAACCTGGAGAAAAAATAGCTGTTGATGGAGAAATTATCGATGGAGTAACCCATATTGATGAATCTTTTATAACAGGCGAGAGTATTCCGGTAAAAAGAGAAAAAGGTTCAAATGTTATTGCTGGAAGTATAAATTTTGATGGTACTATAAAATACAAAGCTAAGAAAATTGGTAAAGAATCAACTATTTCTGAAATTGTAAGACTTGTAACAAATGCTACAAATACTAAAGCACCTATTGCGAGAATGGCAGATAATATTAGTAGTTATTTTGTTCCAATAATTATAATCATAGCATGTATTAGCTTTATTATATGGATGATAGTATCTATGGATTTTGCAGTTGCTATAAATAGATTTGTAACTATATTAGTTGTGGCTTGTCCATGTAGTTTAGGACTTGCAACACCACTTGCAATTGTGGTAGCTTCTGGTATATGTAGTAAGAAAGGTATACTTGTAAAATCAAGTGAGGTATTAGAAAATGCCCATAAAGTAAAAACAGTGGTTTTCGATAAAACAGGAACTTTAACTAATGGAACTTTAAGCTTATCAAAAATATATAATTATAGTAACATTGATGAAGAGGAAATATTAAAAATTGTAGCTAGTATAGAAAATAAATCTTTACATCCAATTGCTAAAGCACTTGTTGATTATGCACTAAAAAAGAAAATAAAAATTGAAGAGATTAGAGAATTTAAAGAAATACCAGGGTATGGAGTAAAAGCCAAATATAAAAATGAGATATATTTGCTAGGTAATAAAAAACTAATGTTAGAAAATCAAATAAAAATAGATAACGAGGAAGATGAATTATCTTTATCTAAAGATGGGAACAGCATATTATTTGTAGCTAAAGAAAATCAAATAATAGCTTTAATCGGACTAAAAGATACTTTAAAAGATAATGTAAAAAGTGTAGTTAAAAGTTTAAAAAATAATAAAGTAGAGGTAGTTATGCTTACTGGAGATAATGAAGTAACTGCTAATCTTATAGCTGATGAAATAAATATAGATAATGTGATTGCCAATGTTAAACCTAAAGAAAAGTCCGAACATATAAAAAGATTAAAAGAAAAAGGTCTTGTTATGATGTGTGGTGATGGAATTAATGATAGTGTAAGTTTAGTAGAAGCGGATATTGGAGTTTCAGTTTCAAATGGAACTGATATAGCAATTAATAGTAGTGATGTAGTACTTATGAATGATAATATAGAAAAAATAAATGATTTAATATACATTAGTAAGAGAACTTTAAAAAATATTAAAGAAAATTTGTTTTGGGCTTTTTTCTATAATGTTTGTATGGTACCAATAGCAATAGGACTTTTTGAACCTTTTGGAATTTCAATCAATCCAATGATGGCGTCTTTTGCTATGACAATTAGTAGTTTAACTGTTGTTTTAAATGTTCTACGTTTAAAACGAATTGATACTAAACACAAAACTTAATTTGTTTAAAATAATAAGAAATAAAGTACAAGGGTGACAGGCAAAAAAAAAGTATATTAAGCATAAATATATTACAAAGCTTAAAGTTTGGGGGTATATTTATGCTTAGTTTTTTAAGTAATATATTATCATATATTTTTTGTCTTTTTGGATATATTTCTAGTAATAATTTATTTCCAGAGCCTCTAAGTAAAAGTGAAGAAGAATATTATTTAAGAAAGTATTTTAATGGAGATAAAGAGGCGAAAAATAAATTAATCGAACATAATTTAAGGTTGGTAGCACATATTGCTAAAAGATATGCTTCAAATGAACAAGAATTAGAAGAGCTTATTTCTATAGGTACTATTGGATTAATAAAGGCTATTAATAGTTTTAGTTCAGATAAAGGCTATAAGATAAGTACATATGCAAGTAAATGTGTGGAAAATGAGATATTAATGAATATTAGAGCAACTAAAAAACAAAAAGCTGAAATTTCAATGAACACGATTATTGGTACAGATAAAGATGGAAATGATATGGAATTACTAGAAACATTAGACTCCGAAGAAAAGGATACTATAGATACCATATATAATAAAATAATTTCAGAAGAGGTAATACAATATATTGATACAAAATTACCAGAAAGAGAAAGATATATAATGAAATTAAGATATGGACTTGATGGAAATAAAATGAAAACTCAACAGCAAATTGCTGATGAACTTGGCATTTCTCGTTCTTATGTTTCAAGAATTGAAACTAAAGTACAAAACAAATTAAAAAAATATGTAAAGTGGGACTAATAAATTTTTATTTTAGTATTTACCCCCCTTTCAATATATGTATAATTGATTTTTTTATATATTGAAAGGGGAGTTTTATTGTTAAATTTAGAAACAATTATATAGTTTTTTACCAGCTATTTTTTAGTTTGAATAGTTCTGAAATATAACCAATTAAACAAGCGGGTGCTAAAATAACTGGGTATATCAACACATAGCAAATAAATGCTAATATATTTCTTCTTTGAAGTTTACATCCTAATTTTTTAAGCATGTTTTTCCTCTTAAATTCAATCAGTAAGCAAAGTAGTATACTTAAAGGAATTACAAGTAATGAAATCCAGCTAATTAGTAAATGATTACCAAATGCTAATAATATTAAACCAAGAGGTACAAATATTATTAGTGCTAAATCTATAAAAGGAAAAAATATATTTAAGAACATTAATATTCTTGATTTTATATTGAGTTTTTTTGACGTAATTACTTTAGTTTTCTTGAAAGCCTCTATCATACCTCTAGCCCATCTTTTTCTTTGTTTTAGTAATTTATTCATTTTTTCTGGAACTTCTGTACAAGCAATAGCATTTTTAGCAAAATTTGTTTTATAACCTTTACTTAATAATTGCCAAGTTAAAACAATATCTTCTCCTACGCAGTTTTGCCATCCACCTATTTCTTTTAGAGCTTCTGTTTTATAAGCACTAAAGGCTCCTTGTGCTACTAATGTTGAGTTATAATTTGATTGTACCAATTTCACACCAAAGATTCCTAAAGTATAATCCCATTCTTGTAGTTTAGTTATAAAACTTTTTTTAGAATTCTTTACTAAAATGCAGCCTGCAGTTGCTGCTATTTCTTTATTAGAATTTACTAATGTTTGCATTATATTTCTTATTGCTAATGGATGAAGAATTGTATCGCTATCTACTGTAATGGTGTAATCTGTTTTTACACATTCCAAACCTTTATTTAAAGCAGAAGCTTTACTAATATGTGATGATTCTATAAGAGTAATTGTATCATCTTCTTGGACTAGTGCTTGCAAAAGTTCTAATGATCCGTCTGATGATCCATCATCTATTATATTTATATAAATATTTCCACAATAGTTTTGATTTTTTATAGAATTAACTGTATCTATTATACATTCTCTTGAGTTGTATACTGGTATTAATACAGTGACATCATCTTCTTGTTTAGTACACTCTTTTTTTTCTTTTTTATTACGTAGTAAACTAATAAACATAAATACATAGTTAAATCCTGGAATTAAAGCTATAAAGGTTACAAGATATATAGCCAGAAGATATCCAAAATGACAAGCTATATCATTTATCCAATTAATACTGAATAAAATAGAAAAAATAAGGTAAAGTAGTGCTAATAAAATTGATATAAAAAACATTTTTTTCACCCCTTGTATATCGTATGAAAAATAATGTTAAAAGGTGATGAATAAAAAGTATCCAGATGGTTAGATATAAGAATATAATATATGGGGGTGAAATAAATTTGAGCATGAAGAAATGTATACTGATATGTTTTGTAATTATAGTTATAATAGGAATTGTATTATGTGTTAATTATTACTATTATAATAAGATAAATAATAGAGCAGATATAAAAATACCGATTTTACTTTATCATAATTTTGTAACTGAAGTACCTGAAAGTTATCCAGATAATTTTTGTTATATAAATACTCCTCAGAGTTTTGAAGAAAATATAGAAGTACTTCTTCAAAGTGGATATACTCCTATATCAATGAAGGACCTTGATGAAGCAAATAATGGAAATTTAAAACTTCCACAAAAGCCTATTATAATAACATTTGACGATGGGTATTATAGTAATTATGAATATATATATCCTATTTTAAAAAAATATCAAATTAAAGCTTCAATATTTATAGTTACTGATAATATTGGAAAAGAAATAGATAATATAAGATATTTAAGTTGGGATAATTGTTTAGAAATGCAAAGTAGTGGTCTTGTAGAAATATTTAGTCATAGTAAGAGACATATTTTTTATGATAAAGTATCTATTAGGACCATTAGGGATGATGTGTTAGAGTCATATAAGGCTATAGATGATAATTTGGGTAAAAAAGATTTTAAAGTATTTGCTTATCCGTATGGTGCATATACTAAAGGAACTGTAAGGACACTTAAAAATAATGGTATTGATATGCAATTATATGATATAGTAATAAATAATTTTAAAAACCTTAATAAAAATTATATTAAGAGAATTAATATTCCTTGTCAAATGACAGGAAAAGAAATTATAGAGGCTATAGAAAGTAATTCAATAATATAAATTAAACGTTATATAAAAAAGTAATGAGGTTATAAAATAAAAAGCTTATTACTTTTTTGTATAGAAACAATGTATTTTATTTATTTTTTTCAGGGAAGAAAAAATTTGCAGTCATATCTAAGTAATTTAATCCATCATAATTTTTAAATTTATTAGTCATTTGTTCTTTAAAATCTTTTTGATTATTTGTATTTTGTGCTATATTTTGTAGATCTTCTAGATAATGGATTTTAGTATCTACATCGGTTAAAGTTTCAGGTGTATGGTGACTAGAAAGTATTAGATTATATCCTTTTTCTTTATAGTTTTCTAATTGTTTAACCATATTTATAGCATGTGATTTACCAGCTACAATTGAATGGCAATTGTGTCCAAGCATATGCGTATAAATACAATTAATTTGAGGGAATTCTATTTCAATATTTTCTTCATGATATGTGATATTTAGAATAAATTCTCCTATATTTATAGTATCATCTTTTAAAACGTCAGTTATTTTATGAAATTCTTTAGCAAATGTTCCTTCAAAGGCCTTTTCAAAATTTGTAACCAATCCTTTTATAGTTCCATTTTCCATTGATTTTATAGTTCCTTCAGATGCATACCCTTTTATATCTGTAAAAATAGTTCCTCCATTTGGGTGGTCCGAGAAAATTTTTCCTATTATATTTTTATTTATACTATATACATATTCTTGAAATTCTTCTAAATTATCGTAAAATGCTGGAAATTCTAATAATAATATATTTTTATCATTTTCTAATATATAGCTTTCATCTTTCATTAAGTCATTTGTTTGATATGCATGTAGTTTTATATTACCAAAATCATATTTTTCAATAAATCCTTTTTTTAAATTAATCCTTGTATAATTCATAATAAACACTCCTTAAATTGTTATTGAAATTTAGTAGCTACATTAAATTGCTTTCTTAATAGTATTGTACATATAAAGTTTAGTATTGTAAAGTAGGCACTTTTAAGAAATATAGTATCTTTTAAGATACAATTGTTGTAATAACTACATTATAAGTATCAAAAAAATATATACATATTATATTGTATGTATAATAAAAATAGATACCATTAGTTATTTAAAGGAAATTATAAAAAGATATTTACATATTTAAATTCATTTGTTATACTGTATCTGGAGATGAGTACTATGAATAAAAATTTAAGTTTTTGTCCTGTTGAAATAACTATGGGACTAATAGGCGATAAATGGAAAGTTTTAATTATAAGGGATTTACTTTCTGGTACTAAAAGATTTGGAGAGTTAAAAAAATCTTTAAATGGAATTACTCAAAAAGTATTAACAAATAATCTTAGACAAATGGAAAAATCAGGACTTATTAATAGAAAAGTTTATGCAGAAGTACCACCTAAAGTAGAGTATTCTCTTACAGATACTGGATGGAGTTTAAAACCGATATTAGATTCTATGGTTGCATGGGGAAATAATTATATTAAAAGGGAAAATAATAGTGCTTTGAATGAGTAAGTTTAGATAGAGTATAATATATATAATACCATTAGTTGAATTTTTTAGTAGTTATTTTTATATTTATAAAGTTACGAATATAAAAATATATGAATAAAATAAGATGGGAAGTGATAATTTGAATATATTAATTGGAATATTAATTCCGTTTTTAGGAACAAGTTTAGGTGCTGCATTAGTTTTTATGATGAAGGATAAAATTAATAAAAAAATCGAAAAATTTTTATTGGGATTTGCATCTGGAGTTATGATAGCAGCCTCTGTATGGTCATTATTAATTCCTTCAATTGATATGTCTATACAACAAAATATGATTGAATGGATACCTGCAGCAGTAGGATTTTTATTAGGAATTTTGTTTTTGCTAGCTTTAGATAGTTTAGTTCCACATTTGCACTTAGATAGCAAGAAACCGGAAGGAGTAAAATCAAAATTAAGAAAAACTACAATGTTAGTACTAGCAGTAACTCTTCATAATATTCCGGAGGGAATGGCAGTTGGAGTAGTATTTGCAGGAACACTTGTAAATAATGTTGGTATTACGCTTGCTGGTGCTTTTGCGCTTTCAATTGGTATAGCAATTCAAAATTTTCCAGAAGGAGCTATTATTTCAATGCCCCTTAAAAATGAAGGATTTTCAAAAGCTAAAGCATTTATATATGGAGTTTTATCTGGAGTAGTAGAGCCTATATGTGCATTAATAACTATTTTACTTATAAATGTAATTACCCCTATTCTTCCATTTTTATTGTCTTTTGCAGCGGGGGCTATGATATATGTTGTAGTTGAAGAATTGATACCTGAATCACAATCTGGTGAACATTCCAATATAGGTACTATTGGAGTAGCAATTGGTTTTGTTATCATGATGATATTAGATGTAGCTTTAGGATAAAAAATTTTTTCAAGAAATGGAATTATTTACAAAAATATTATAGATTGTTTGTTAGATAAAGAATATCTCTACTGTTACTAGATTTAATTTTGTGATTTTATTGTGATATTTTATACTTTTCTATTTACTTATTACGTATTTAATGTTAGAATATAGTTAGATAGAGAATGACAGATTATATGAAAATCTACAAGCACATGAAACGGGAATCAGGAATATTATAACTTGTGTTGAATGCTCATGTATTTGAGAATCCTAATAGTTATAGCAAGATGCCCACCTTTAACAAAAGGGTTTTATCATTATACTGTCAGCTCTATCTTTTTTTATTATAAGAATTATTTCTAAATAAAAAATAGGGTATTATGATAAATCTCAAAATACTTTTTGCTATAAAATAAAGTTAAAAATATCAAATCCGGAGAGTGAGTCCGTAGACTTCTTCGAATACAATGGTTGCAAATTTGCTTTCTGGGGCAGGTACCTACTCATGCTTACTATTTTTGAACTTCTTTAAGTATTTTTGAATCTCTTTTCTTTCCTGTTAGCTACTCTTATCTATTGGCATGTTAATGGCTATTTTTTCGGAATTCACACCTTTTTTTATATAGTTGAAAGTATATCATAAGATACGGTGTCAGCACTGAATGATCTGGTAATCGTGTTACAGAATATATTGTAAATATTAATGTCCGTTTTTTTATATACGACCGATGTTCCTACAGGGCTCCATTTGAATACAACTTACGGACTGTTGAATGTTCGTAAGTTTTTATTTTATACATTAGATTAAATGTTATTTTTCTGGCTATTATTACACTACCTGAAAGAAAATAATAAAGACTTTATACAACACTTTTAATGAAAAACGAACTAACTAATTACCTTGTTTCAGTAAGTGATGAATGTGAAAATAGATTAAATAATCTAATAGAACAATTTAAAAATTGGATGAATTATTATCTGAAAAAAGTAAAGAAACTAACCAATTAGAATGGAAAAAACTAATGAATAACTATAAAATGTTGCTGAAGAAATCATTTTAAATGAACTTATCATATGTAAAATTGGACTGCAAAGTGAGCAGTCCTTTAAACTTTATTTTTAAAAATGTGTGAGTACAAATTAAATTTTATGTCCTAGCCAGCACTGAATTTTGTACTCCCACACAAATTCTATTATGGGAATTTCCCATACTCTTCAAATCTATCTAAATATTATTAGTTTTCAATTTCTTTATTAGTTTTTTATGAATAGGTCTAATAAAATCACACATAGTTTCATCAGTTGATTCTTCAAATGAAACCCACTTTACGTCTTTTGATTCATCTTCTTTATAAATTAAAGGGATGGTATCATCCGCTTCCATAAGATATATAACATCAAAATGAATATGTGCAGAAATATAATTACCTTTTTTAACATGTCCTTTTACAGGTAACGATTGAATTCCAAATATTGAATTATTCAACACTTTTGCTCTTAATCCGGTTTCTTCATTAACTTCGCGGACAGCCACTGATAGTAAATCATTTTCACCATCGACATGACCACCGGGATAAATCCAACCATCATTTATAATATGATAAACCACAAGCATTTTTGTTCTTTCTTTATTTACTACAAAAGCAGATGATGAAAAGTGTCCAAATATATTTTCTCTTGTCAAAACATCGTCAAAACTATTGATAAACTCTAAAAATTGTTCTTTATCTTTTTCTTCCTGTTCATCAAAAGGGATATAATTTTCAATTTGTTCTTTTATATATTTTCCTCCTTGTATAATTTTATCCATCCTAATTTTAGCCACAAATCAATTTCTTCATAACATTGAACTTCTTTACTTGGCATTTTTAATACTACTAGCTCAATATTTTTTCCATAAACAAGTTTTTGTGCTAATCCGAATGTTAACTCTGCAAAAGATTCTGCTCCAATATATCCAATTTTTCCGTTCTTATCTTCATTCATAATAAATAATATATCAGTTTTGGTTATATTTTCAAAAAAATCTTTGTGTACATTAGGATAAAGTTCCATAAATTTTTCTTTTTTTATTTCCGTTGGATAGTCTAACACTTCATAATTATTATCAGAAAATTTTTGTTTCCAGTAATTTATATCATTTTGTAATTTAGCACTACCTACAATTACAACTTTCTGCATATATAATTCCCCTTTACAATTTAATTATTTCTTTTAAGTTCTCATCAGCAGTACCTACTAATCTAACAATACTAGGTAACTGATAGAAATTAACTGTATTTTCAATACTAAATTCTTCTTTAGTTTCAGAACATAAGAATATCTTTTTATTTAATGCTAGTGCCATTCCTAATTCAATATGAGTTCCTCTTCCAGCTGGTAATAAAATAATAACAACATCAGAATCAATAATGCCTTGTTGCTCTAATTTAGAGTATTCTATCAAATCTTTAATTGTTTCATCCCCATTAATATTCTTTGCCCAATTATAAGTATGCTTCCATTCGTTTTCTTCTAATATTTTTGCATAGTAATTAACTAATTCACAATTTTTCATTCCGGATCCTATATAAAACTTCATTTTTATCCCTCCATTTATCAAGTTTTAAATACAATAAAATTATACAATAAATAACAAAAATTTACCATACTCCCATTGAAATTTAATAAAGATTCATATACAATACTTTTAGAAAGAGAACTTGGTTCGTAACTTGTATGTGATTCGCTCCAAAGACAAATGATCATATGCTCAAGGAGCCTAGGGTCTTCATCATTTTTACTTAAAACATTCCAAACTGAGCTATAATGGCAGAAACCTTTGCTTTCGTGTGCTGCCATGTGATTAACCTCCTTATTCTACCTATTATGCCTACGTGAGACACAATAATTATTATTCTATCAATTATAATTACATTATGCTTTACATAAAAAGGTAATTGCTTTTTAGAATAATATATTAAATTAATAAATTTTTTATGTCTATATTATATTTTAATAATAAAGTTATTAGTCAAAATCATGAAACTACTATAGAAGATAACTAATTAAACAAGTGTAAAAATTTGAAAATTATTATAAAAAATGGAAAAAAGATTAAAGGAATTATTGGCATATTAATATGTGAAACTTATACAATTAATTGTGGTTAAAATCAACATAAAAAGTTGACATGTGTATACAAATGTGATAATATATAGAAAATATTTTTTTATAGGATTAAATAATTATAATCTTTAATTTTGCTAGATAAGGAGATGTTAGATGATGATAAATGAGCATGAGATTATGACAGCAGTATCACCTTCAGATATTTTTACTATGAATGTTGATACAATAGAAGAGGAGAAGGAACGGCTTTTAAGTTGTTTTAAGCCTAAGGCATATAGTAATATAAAAAATTTTTTAGTCTCTCAAAAAATTATATTATTATATAGAGAGGCTCTTGAACAGTTAAGCGAGCAAGATAATGATGCTAATTTTTATATGTTAAATATATCAAAACAAGATGGAAATACTTTAACATATAATTATCATTATAAATATAATAGTAAACTTTGTGAAACATATATTACTGAAACCGAAGTGATATATATTTTTCCAAAGACTCATAAAAAGTATTATTATAATTATATAGATAAAGTTAAGTGCCTTACCAAAGTAGATCATAATATATGGGAGCACATACAGTATATGGTTCCAAAAATAACAGATTATTTTGAAGACACTAATGGCAACTATGTTATAATTGTTGCAAAACCATGTAAGATATATCCATTAAGAGAAATTTTAAATTTCTTTAATAATAAATTAGCACCTGAGTATGTTGCTTCGATTTTAACAAGGTTGTATTATTTTTTATGCTATCTTGATATTATAGGAGTAAATCATAATGGAATTATAACGGACAATTTATTTTTTGCTCCGGGTAGAAAATTAAAAGAAGGTGAAAGATATACTGTAGAAGATATACGTATTGTAGGTGTATTTGGTGGATGGTCTTTTGCTACTACATTAGATGAGCCGCTATCAGCTTGTCCTAAAATTATATATGATTTATTTGAACAAAAACCTAAATATTCTTCTTTTGAAGTAGATGCTTTGGCTATAAAACAAGTAGCTCGTGAACTTTTAGGAGATATTACCGGTAAAAATTTACAAAATGTTCCTGAACCTTTTATAAGGTTTGTAAATGATGAACACATTGCAAGTACTTCTTATGATGAGTTTGCAAAATGGGAAAAAACTATTATCGATAGTTTTGGCAAGAAAAGATTCGTCGATATGGACGTTTCTATATAAAAAAATATTTAAAGGAGGAATTTAAAATGGGAGGAAGTCGAATAGATAGTGAGGATGTAAAACGGTATTATGATACTCATTCACACATTAGGTCGGCAACTAATTATAATCAGGTTTTTAAAGGGAGTCGTATGAAAAATGAATACAATCCTTCGCTTATGAAATTACCAAGAGAAGCTTGTGATTCAGTAGACTGTCCGCATTCACGAGGTATTATATATTGCCAAGATGTTACAGGTAGTATGGGAGATTATTCTTTAAGCTTAATTAAAAATGAATTTCCAAGGTTAATAAAACTTACACATGAATCAGTTTCTTACGATCCTCATATTATGTATATGGGAGTAGGAGATGTAGAGTTTGATAGTGCTCCGTTGCAGGTGACTCAATTTGAAGCTGATTTGAGAATGCTTGAGCAACTTCAAGAAATATATATTGAAGGTGGAGGCGGATCTAATCCATATGAAAGTTATATACTTCCATGGTACTTTGCTGGTAACCATATTGAGATGGATTGTTACAAGAAAAGAGGAGAAAAGGGCTTTTTATTTACTTTTGGTGATGAGCTTCCAACTCCTCATCTGACAGCATCCCAACTATCAAAAGTTTTTGGAAAAGATGAATTAATCCAAACAAGAATGGTTACGGCCGAAGATTGTTTAGAAATGGCATCGAGTAAGTTTTACTGTTATCATGTGATTCTTCATGGTTTGTATTATGAACATCATAATAAATATGATTTAAGAGAACAGTGGCGTGATCTTTTAGGAGGACATGTATGCGATTTGAGTGACCATCACTATCTTCCAGAACTTGTAACAACTATTCTTAGAATGTATGAGGGATACAGTAAAACTGAGTCTTTAAGTTGTATTAGTGACAATGAAGCAAAAAATGTTGTAAAGGATGCTCTTAAATGGCATGAAGAAGTTGTTGTTGATGAGAAAGAGGAACGTAAATCAAGAAATGTTGAACTCTTTTGATTGAAAGTAAGTTGTATAAGGGGGGAAGATATTTTCTCCCCTTTGTATTAAAAAGGAGAAAGATTATGTTTAGAGTTTCAGTAGTTTTGGGGAGTATGTTTGGTGATGAAGGAAAAGGGCATATGACTGATGTATTGTGTAATAATCCTAAAACATTGAATGTAAGATTTAATGGAGGAGCACAAGCGTCTCATACTGTTGTAACTCCTGAAGGAAATAGGCATGCTTTTAGGCATTTTGGATCAGGAACCTTTTTAGATGTTCCTACTTTTTTAACTGAGCATTTTATCATTAATCCATTTTCATATATATTGGAGCGTGAGGAATTAATAAATAGCTTTAATCTAATTCCTATGGAATATGTACATCCATCATGTATAGTTACTACTCTTTGGGATATGTATATAAATCAGGCAGTAGAAGAAATGCGTGGTGAAAGTAGACATGGGAGTTGTGGCTTAGGTATAAATGAAACAGTTCAAAGAAGTAATATTCAAAAGTATAAAATAACAGTTAAGGATATTCTAGATAATAATTATATAAAGAATAAACTTGAGAATATACAAAAAGAATATGTTCCGCTTCGGTTAAAAGAGGAATATGGACTTTGTATTACTGATTTACCACAGGAGTATCAAAATCTTCTAAATGATGATGAAATTATTGAAATGCACCTTTTTTATTTTTATGAGTTTTTATCCAATATAACTATTGCAAATTATGAAATATTTGAAATGTTTGATAATGTAGTGTTTGAGGGAGCTCAAGGTCTATTACTTGATCAAAACAATAGTGAATATTTTCCTAATGTAACTACTTCTAATACAGGGTTAAAAAATGTGCTTGATATATTAAAAATAATAAATTATCAAGGTAACTTAGAAGTATATTATATAACAAGATGCTATGCTACTAGACATGGCGTTGGTTTGTTTAAAAGTGAGATTGATAAAAAGCCATATTCAAATATTATTGATCTTACAAATACTCCTAATAAATTTCAAGGTTGTTTAAGGTTTGGGTATCTTGACTTTGATACACTAAGTCAAGCAATAAATAAAGATTTACTTAATTTAACTTTTAAAGCTAAAATTAATGTAGTAGTTACTTGTATAGATCAACTAGATAGTGTAGTTAAATATATAATCAAAAATAATATACATGAGTTGAAAAAAGATGATTTTATATCTTTATGTTGGAATGTATTAAAAGATAAAATAAACGATTTATCTGATATGTATTTAACAAATGGCTTAACAAGAAATGATTTTTTTAAATATAAAAAGTGACTTATGAGGTTATTCATAAGTCACTTTATCTATTATCATTTCTTCTTTTTTATAGCTGAGGTATAGGAGATACCAGGTGCTATTTGTAGTGTAATTCTTCCTTTAGAATTTACTGTAACTTTTCCAGATTTAACACTAATAGATGAAACACCATTTTTTCCCATATTTGCGTATACACGCCCTTGGGTAGATTTTAGCTTTTGTCCACAAGTGGTACAAAAATTAAAACTACTGGGATATGTAATATTACATTTACTACAGCGTTTTTCTTGCTCAATAGGGATTCTTCTATTAATATTTATCCCCATTTTATTCCTCCTTTGTTACTTCGGGCTCAGATGTTGGATTTGAAGATTTTTCCGTATTTTTCGTAGTCGTTGAAGGTTTTTCTTTCAAATCTTTCCCACAGTTACTACAGAATTTTTGATCACTTTCAACTTCACTGCCACAATTAGGACAGGTATTTGGTATAATTTTTTTTCCACAATTATGGCAGAAGAGTGCACCTTCTGAAAGTTTTGCTCCACATGATTTGCAAGTATTTGCAATAGGAATAGTTTTTGTGCCACATTTTGGACAGAACTTAACATCTGAAGAATACTGCTTATTACAGTTAGGACATGTAACTTCGGCATTATTCTTAATTTCTTCCGTTTTCTTACCGCATATGGGACAAAACTTAGTATCAGCGCTATATGTTTTGTTGCAATTAGTACATGTAACTCCATCTGTGGTAGAAGTTTGTGTAGTAGTTGTTTCAGGAAGCATTCCATCAAAAGGAGATTTGCCATCCAACAATTGAGATAGCATAAGCATTTGCATTGCATCATCTCCGTCTGCACCACTAAGAAGCATTAGAGTTGACCAATTATTAAGTGACGAATTATTTCCGTTTAGATTCATCATGAGTAACGGTAGATACTGTCCCAAACCGTTAAAAGAATCATTGGTAACGCTGTCAAGAGAAAATTCATTGCCCATATCTCCCTTAGACCAATTCATCATACAAATTGCTGCCAATACGTTTGTACCAACATTTTCGTTAGATGATAAGTCAGTTAAGGAAGCCGGATTCATAGCAATAACTTGCGTATAGAAAGTTAGCCCAGGAACAAGACTTTCTTTGAGCATTATTGTCTTTATTTCACCTGTTGCAGGTTCTAAAGCAACAATTGTACCGTCACCATTAACACTTTTTACAAAGTAGTATTTGGAATCATGTTTTGTGAGAGTTCCAACTTTAAGCTCTTTTGTAGGAAGCAACAAAATAGGGAGATCACCCATTTTCATGTTAGCAATGTCTGTTAGCTTGTTTTTGTTTTTGTCATATATGACATAGTTATCATTCTTAGGGTTGCGTATTGCAACTCCCATAAGTGTTGATACAATGTTTGGATCTTTAGATAACCCAAATTCAAAATTAATGCCAAAAAACTTGTTCTTCTTCATGATAAGTCCTCCTTTATTCATGCTGTTTTGGGATGATATTTCAAAATAGTAAGCTAGAGCCTCTTTAATTTCTTCGTAATTAAAAGAAACAGCAGCTAAAACTGTATTTTGACTTATATTATTTTGTATGTTTATGCAATCACTATTTTTATAAATGCAATTTTTACAGTTACTATTGTCGTTTACAGTCTTTATTCTTATTGGAAAAGATATAAAGTCTGAACTTCTTTTTGAAGCTTCGTGTAATTTTTCAATAAATTCATCGATGCTTAAAATATATGGTTCAAAAAGTATCTTACCAATAGGACAAACGCTTTCATAATTAAGAGATAGTTTATCTTTATCTACAAAATTACAAGTTAACGTGTAATTTTCAATAGTTACTGTACCATTTGTGAAAAAAGGTCTATCACGAGAGTTTTGGCAATTAATTAAATTGTAACCATCGAAATGATAACTTTTTGGTATTAATTGCCGTATAAGAGCCTTTCTGTCTCTGTTCATATCTTTTTACCTCCTTAAACATAATCTTTTCTAATTAGAATTGAATAAATATTCAAATTATGGGCAAATTATATCATAGTTTTATAAAAAAGTAAAGAGTTTATGTAATTTAAAAGTTATTTTTAATTTGTGATATAAAAATAGCTCTCATAAATTTAATTATGAGAACTATTTTTTAAGACTAATTTAATTCTTATTTAACTTTTTTGCCACAAATATGACAAAATAAAGAGTTAGAGTTTAATTTTGTACCACATGTACTACAAAATAGTGCTTGTTTGGTTGAATTTCCTAAAGCTAATAGGTTTTTATTTGGATAATCATTATTTAATAATTGTGACAGAATCAGTAAACGAATTGTTTGATTAGTGTTTTCACTGCATCCAAGTAAAATTAGATTTGAGATACTATTTTGATCAAAGCTATTATTGTTTAGAGCAATAAGTAATGGGAATAATTTTCCAAGGCCATTAAATGAATTGTCATTAAGACTATCAAAAGAAAAGTCATCTGTGTCTTGTGGATTTGACCAATTAAGCATAAAGATTGCAGCTAAGATATTAGATGAAAGATTTTCATTTGAAATAGGATTAGTTAGAGAAGTCATATCAATTGCTATAACTTTGGTGTAAAAATTCATACCAGGAATAATATGCTCACTAAGTAATATAGTCTTTATTTCTCCAGTTGATGGCTCAAGTAATACAATAGTTCCATCCAAATTAAATTCTTTTACATAATAGTATGAAGAATCCCTTTTTATAAGGTCACCGACAAATAATTCTTTAACAGGTAAAAGAATTATTGGAAAGTTGCCTATATTAATGTTTGATATGTTAGTAATAGTATTTGTTTCGTTATCAAATATAGAATAGTTATTTGAGTCATCATTTTTTATAGCTACTCCCATAAATGTTGATACAATGTTTGGATCTTTAGACAACCCAAATTCAAAACTAGAACTAAATAAATCTTTTTTACTTTCTTTTAAATAACCAATCTTTGGTATTTTAGGTTTTCCATAATACATTGCAAGAGCCTCTTTAACATCTTCTAAATCAAAATAGATATACAAATTTTGTCTGATATAACCCATAGAACGATCTATAGATCGATGTACATTAATTGGAAATGTTATATAATCTTGTTTCATATTATATGCATGGTTTAATTTAGAAATAAAATCAATTAAAAATATTTTACAAGGTTCTTTTGTATAGTATCTTATTTGATTAGAATAAGAATAAGATTCATTATGTTTTATATCAATAGATAGTATATCGTTATCTATTAAACTGGAAAATATTCTTAAACATTTACTTATTTGATAGTTTTCATAATAATTATTTGAAAAAAATGGTGTTTTAGCGTCTATCTCTATATTCAGAAAAGATATACTTTTAGGAATTAGTTGCCGTAACAATATTGTTTTATCAAAGTTCATTGTTTTCCCTCCTTATTTTTTCTAATCAGAAATAATTAAAAAAGCTAATTTGTGGTATCATTATAACACTCTATTAGCTAAATGTAAACAATAATATACTTAGTTTTTTAGTATTATGAAATAAATAGAATATTTTTTTGAATATGAAATGTGAAAATTATGTAAAATTTTATCTGTAACTAGTTTTATTTATTGACTTAAAATGTTTCTGATAGTATAATTATATAAACAAAATAAGGAGAAGAAGGGTATGTCGTATATTAAATTTGAAAATGTAACAAAAGAATATACAATGGGTGAAATAAAGATAAAAGCTTTAGATCAAGCTAGTTTTGAAATACAAAAAGGTGAGCTGGCAGTTGTTGTTGGACCAAGTGGTGCTGGAAAAACTACAGCTTTAAATATACTTGGTGGAATGGATATAGTTACATCACGGTAAGGTATTTGTAGATGGAAATGAAATTAGCTTATATAAAGGTAAAAAACTTATTTCATATAGGCGAGATGATATAGGTTTTGTATTTCAATTCTATAATTTAGTTCAGAATTTAACAGCTCTTGAAAATGTTGAACTAGCTACACAGATTTGTAAAAATCCATTAAACCCATCTAAAGTTTTAAAGCAGGTTGGGTTAGAAGATAGAATGGATAATTTCCCTTCTCAGCTTTCCGGAGGAGAACAGCAAAGAGTAGCTATTGCAAGGGCTTTAGCTAAAAATCCCAAACTACTTTTATGTGATGAACCAACAGGAGCACTAGATTATAACACTGGTAAACAGATATTAAAGTTATTACAAGATACATGTAGGAAGAATAAGATGACAGTTGTAATAATAACGCATAATCAAGCTATAGCTCCAATGGCGGATAAAATTATTCATTTTAGGAATGGTAAGGCAGAAGATATTTTAGTAAATGATAATATAGTACCAATAGAAAAAATAGAATGGTAGGTGCTTTTGATGAAAAAATCTATGTTAAAAGATATAGTAAGGCAGATTAAGTATACCAGAAAAAGATATATTTCTATTCTTTTAATAATTTTGCTTGGTGCAGGATTTTTTTCAGGAATTAAAGTTGTAAGTCTTGATATGAAAACCTCTTTAGATAGTTATTATGATGAAGTTGATTTTATGGACTATAACTTTGTATCAACTTTAGGGTTTTCAAAGGATAATGTGAATAAATTAGCTCAAAATGAAACAGTTGAGAGGATAATGCCAACAATTTCAACAGATGTTATAGTTAGTGAAGCGGATAATGAAGAAATTGTAAAATTGATGACAATGTCTTTTGTATCTGATAAATATGAATATTTAAATAAACTAAGTATTGTAGAGGGAAGATTACCTACTGCTAGTAATGAATGTGTTACAGAAGCAAGTATTTTACAAGCATTAGATTTAGAGGTTGGAGATGTTCTAAAAATTGATAGTACATCGTTAACTGATGATATGAAAGATAAAGTAACAACTGAATATACAATAGTTGGAGTTGTTAATTCTCCAATGTATATGTCACCTGAAAGAGGTAGCACTAATATAGGAGATGGAAAAATATCAGGTTTTGTGTATGTAGATGAATCTGCTATAAATTCAGATATATATACTCAAGTCTATATTACTTTAAAAGGTGCAAAAGATTTTAAATGTTATACTAACCAATATGAAGAATATATTGAGCAAAAAAACGAAACACTTGAGCAGACCTCAGAAGAATTAAAGAATGATAGATATAACGAGATTAGAAATGAAGCTAAGAAAAAGATTGATGATGCCCAAAAAGAATTAGATGATGCTATAAAAAGTGCAAATGAAGAATTTGATAAAGCAAAATCTCAAATAGAGGACGCTAAAAATAAGTTGAATAATTCTAAACAAACTTTACAATCAAATGAAAATAAAGCAAACATTGAATTTTCTAATGCTCAAAAAGAGTTAGATAATGCATATACTTTAGTTTATAAGGGACAAAGTGAATATGAACAACAAGCAAATGAAGCAACTAAGTATATAGAACAGATAAATAATAGTTTACAAGAGGCAAATAATAATTTAGAGTTAGTAACTGCTGGTATTTTACAAACAAATTTAAGTTTAGATAATGTTAATGAGAAAATAGAAAAATTAAATATAACAATTGAAGAATTAAAAAAGAAATTAGACAGCAGTGATGAAGAAGAAAAGGAACTAATTAATGAACAATTAGTAGAATTAGAGAATAATTTAGAAACTCTAATAAAGGCAAAAGAGCAATTGGAGTTAAAAGTAAAAGAACTTGAGTCAAATAAACTACAAATAGAAGAGGGAATTAAGTATGCTAATAGTCAAAAAGATGCTATAAATAGTAGTTTGCAAGAGGGTTTAACTAAGCTAAATAATAGCAAAACTTTGTTATATAGTAAGGAGCAGGAATTAAAGAAATATAAAACCTCTACATATAGCCAAATTAATTCTGCTAAAGCTCAAATTCAATCTGCACAAAGTGAAATCAAAGTAAATGAGGAAAAATTAAAAAATGAAATAGATCAAGCAAATAAGAAGTTTGAAGAAGCTCAAAATGAAATTAATGAAAATATATTAAAGCTTGATGAGATTGAAAAACCAGATATTTATTTACTTGATAGAGATACTGTAGAGTCAAATGTAAGTTATTTGCAAGATGCAGATAGAATAGATGCGGTAGCTCAAGTGTTTCCAATTATATTTTTTGTTGTAGCTGCACTTGTTTCTCTTACTTCTATGACAAGAATGGTAGAAGAGCAGAGAGGACAAATTGGAGTATTAAAGGCTTTAGGGTATACTAAATTACAGATAGCATCTAAATATTTATGGTATGCTGTTTCTGCAAGTTTAATTGGTAGCATTATTGGTATATTAGTTGGAATTAATTTGTTACCAAGAATTATTTTTAATATGTATGGACTTATGTATAATATGCCTGATATACTTATAGTGTATTCTCCAAAATATATCATACTTGGAATAGTTTTATCAGTATTGTGTACAGGTGGTGCTACTTTATTTGCTTGTATGAAAGAGTTAAAAGAGGTACCAGCGGCACTAATGAGACCTAAAGCACCTAAAAAAGGAAAAAGAGTACTACTTGAGAGAATTACTTTTATATGGAAAAGACTTAATTTTACGCAGAAGGTAACTTGTAGAAATATATTAAGATATAAAAAAAGATTTTTTATGACAGTAATTGGTATTGGTGGGTGTACGGGACTTATATTAGTTGGTTTTGGACTTAAAGATTCGATTTTATCAATAGTTCCAAATCAATATGAAAAAGTATATAATTATGATTTACAAATATCTTACAATGATAAATCCACTTTAGAAGAAATAGAAACTTTTGAAAATACGTTAAAATCTAATGAAAATATTGAATCTTTTATTGATATTAATCAATCTGCTGTTTCTGTTATAAATAATGCTGATTCAAAAGATGCTAATTTAATAGTCGTAGAGGATGTAGATAAATTAAAAGATTATATTAATTTAAATGATAGAGAAACTCAAGAAAAATATAATCTTAATTCAGATGGTGTTATAATTACAGAAAAATTGGCAAGATTATTAGATATACAAAAAGGTGACGTTATTACTTTAAGAGATAGTGAAGAAAAAAGAGTAGAAGTGAAAGTTACTCAAATAACAGAGAACTATATTATGCATTATGTATATATGACTAGTGAATTATATAATAAATTATATACTAATGATTTTAAATCAAACGTTTTAATGGCAAAAACGAATATTGATGATGTAACTATGCAGGAAAATTTTAGCGAAGAACTTTTAAAAAATGATGTGGTTTCTTCTGTTGAGTATATTCGAAATGTTGGAGATAAATTTGCTGAATCGATGAAAAGTTTAGATTCTGTTACTCTAATTTTAATAATTTCAGCAGGATTATTAGCTTTTATAGTTTTATACAATTTGTCTAATATAAATATAAGCGAAAGAATAAGAGAGTTAGCTACAATAAAGGTGTTAGGATTTTATGATTTGGAAGTTTCTTCATATGTCTATAGAGAAAATATTATATTAACAGTTATTGGTACTGTACTTGGATTAGTTATTGGATTTTTCCTAAATGCATATATTATAACTTCTTGTGAAGTAGATTTAGTTATGTTTGGACGTCAAATTAATTTTATAAGCTATATTTATGCTATTTTAATAACGTTAGTATTTTCGATTGTAGTAAATGTTGCAACTCATTTTGCTTTAAAGAAAATAGATATGATAGAAGCATTAAAAAGTGTAGAATAGACAGTTAGATTATGTTCTAATTGTCTATTTTTGTCTTTATAATTTTCTTGACAAATTATTTTAATTTAAGTATACTTAAGTTTATATGGGGGATATGTATATGAAGAAGAAAACAAAGGGAAAGTTAATAAGGTATATATTTTTTTTAGTTATTGTAATAGCAGCTTTAGCTACTAGTTATTTTTTGGATTTTTCTGATAATATTAATATACAAGGAAATAAAGATGTAAATACTATAGTTGATGTAAGTAAAAATAATGATGTATCTACTTCTATGGTTGAACCAAAGTTACAAATACATTATATAGATGTAGGTCAAGCAGATGCTATTTTAATAAAGCAAAATGAACATTTTATGCTAATAGATGCTGGTAAAAATGATACAGAAGAAAGTTTACTAAATTATTTAAGAGAACTAGGCGTTAGTAAATTTGATTATATTATTGGAACTCATGTACATGAGGATCATATAGGGGGAATGGATAAGGTGATAGAAAACTTTGATGTTGAGAATATCTTTTTCCCAAAACAGACATCTACAACTAAAACTTTTGAAAATTTTGCAAAGGCTGTGCAAGCTAAAAATAAAAAACTATATGCACCAAGTAGTAAGGAAACATTTACTCTTGGAGAGGCTAGCTTTGAAATATTAGCTCCTAATTCTAGTGAGTATAAAGAAGCAAATGATTATTCAATTGTAGTAAAATTAAAATATAAAAATAAATCATTTTTATTTATGGGAGATGCTGAAGAAGTTTCTGAAAAAGAGATTTTAGATAATAATCTTGATGTTAAGGCTGATGTTTTAAAGATTGGGCATCATGGTTCTAAAACTTCAACTTCAACAGAGTTTTTAGAAAAAGTTGATCCTAGTTTAGCAGTTATATCTGTTGGAAAAGATAATAGCTATAAGCATCCATCTAAAGAAACAATGGTTAGATTACAAGCAAGTAGTATCCCAGTTTATAGAACAGATGAAAGTGGTACTATTATTTTAAATTGTGATGGAGATAAAATTTCATTAAATGTAGAGGAAGGAAGTTATGAGTATGGAAAATAAACATAAGTATATAATTGATAGATTTGAAGGTGATTTTGCAGTTTGTGAAAGAGATGATTTAAAATTTGAAAATATAGATAAAAAAAAATTACCAAAAGATATAAAAGAGGGAGATGTATTTTTTTCTGATGGGAAAACTTATATTTTAGATATTAGTGAAACAGAGAAAAGAAAAAGAGAGATAGAAGAGCTAACTAAAGATTTATGGATGTAAAAAATGATATAATGTAAAAATTTACAATATTATATTATACTAATGAAACATAAATAATAAATATCTTTAAAAATTTTTAAGGAGAGTTTATTATATAAAAAATTATTGATGGTAAAACGGAATTGTTAAAAATACTATAAGAATAAATTTAAAAAATTCTATATCAATTATTTTTATTGGTATAGTCTTTTTTTATTTAAAATAATTAATAGTATGTTCTTTTTTTGCTTTGTATAGTTGTAATATTATTAATTATAATATATTATATTTTGGTGATTTGATTTTTTTATGTCAAAAAATGCGATCAATTTTTCTTGACTTTTATGAGTTTAGTTATATATAATATAAATGTATTTAATCAATTATTTTTATTCATTTTAATTTTTTCATATTTAATTTATATACTTGTATTTTTAGATTGGAGGAAAATGGGATATTTTAAGCGAATATTTATATCTATATTAGTTCTTTTATTAGTATTAGTTTTAATATATATAGTTTCCTATGTAAAATTTGACAAAGTTAAAGAAGTAGGGGGAAAACAAATAAAATTAGATAATAAAAATGTATTTAGTGGTAATTCAAAAGCAAATAGAAGTTTAAATGATATAGTAGGATATTTAACTATAGATAAAATAGAAGTAAAAAAAGATATGGTTAAAAATGGTGTAACAGAAGACATATTAAGTAAGAGTATAGGTCATTTTAGTAATACTGC
Organism: uncultured Clostridia bacterium; assembly: GCA_944388575.1. Taxonomy (GTDB): domain Bacteria; phylum Bacillota; class Clostridia; order TANB77; family CAG-465; genus CAG-465. The sequence goes on along the minus strand of CALXJF010000001.1, from coordinate 67,583 downwards.
TATATTTAATGGAAATGTGTGTTTAGCAGCTCATAATTACGGTATTAGAGGCTCTAATCTTTTCAAGGATTTAGATAAATTAAGGATAGGAGATAAAATAATCTATGTGACTGAATTTGGTAAGAGAGAATATAAGGTAATAGAAGTAAAAGAGATTAGTAGTAGAGATTTTTCAGTTCTTGAAAATTCATCTGCTAATATGCTTACCTTAATAACTTGTATAAATAATAAAAAAGATAGTAGGTTATGTGTAAAAGCATTGCAATTAAAGGAGGAGTAATGAATTATAAAATAAAAGTAAGAATATTTGGAATATTAATGTTGTTAGTGTTTACATTTAATTTTAGTTGTGTATTTGCATCATATGAAAATAGTAATATTAGTTTAGGAAAATATAGAATTTATTATAATAAGAATGAAAATAGATATATAAAATATAATGGTGTATCACAAAGATTTTTTGACTATTATTATATAGATGATGAAGGAAATAGATGTCCAGCGTATTGTATAAATTTAGGTGTCGATGGTGCAGAAAAAGAGGAATATGAAGTAGAGGTTAAACAGAAATTAGAAGATGAAAAGCTTACAAGTATTATTTTAAATGGTTATCCATATAAAACATTAAATGAATTAGGTTTAAATTCTAATGAAGAAGCAAAGTTTGCTACGCAATTTGCGGTATGGACTTATCTTAGCAAATTGGATTTTAATAAAATAGAACCTTTAAATAGTAGTAATCAAAATGTAGTTAATGCTATAAAGAAAATATATACAAATGGAGTAAATAACAAAATAGAAGATAATAGTTTAAATATTGAAGAGATAGATAAAGATTTTAATATTGATAATATTAATAAGGAGTATTATAGTAAAAGAATTAGATTAATTTATAATGAAAATGTTAAAGAGATTATATTAAGTAACTTAAGTCAAGATATAAAAATATGTGATCTAAATAATAATTTTTTAGATAAGGTTACAAATCAAAAAGAAATTAAATTAATGGTTAAAAGGGATAAAATAATACAAGATAGTAATATAACTTTTTCATTTTTATATAATACAAAAGAAAATTCAGTAATGTTTGGTTCAGCAGTTAAAACTGGAATGCAAAATGTGGCAATTACTTTAAAACCACTCAAAAATGTAGTTAAAGATTTAAATTTGAAATTAAAATATATTCCTAATATGTTAAAGATAATTAAAGTTGATAAAGATGATAACAATATAAAAATTCCAAATGTAAAGTTTAGAATATATAATGCAGATGAAAGTAAAATTTTAGGAGAATATATTACAGATAAAAATGGAGAAGTATTGATTGATTTACAAAAAGATTTTAATATATTAATTGATAGTGATGTTGTAATTGAAGAAGTCGAAGTACCAGAAGAATATTATATAGATAAAAGTAATAATAAACAGAAGGTATCATTAAAAATTGGTCAAGAAAATAAGATTATATTTGAAAATAAAAAAATAAGAGGAAATGTAAAAATTATTAAAACTGGTAATGAAGATAATAAATTATCTGGGTTAAAAAAAGGTAGTCCAATAGAGGGCACTGTATTTAATATATTCGATGAAACAGGAAATATAGTAGACACAATTACAACTGATAAGGATGGAATTGCATATTCAAAAATATTGCCAAAGGGGAAATACTACATAAAAGAGGTAAAGACTAATAAATTTTATGTTATTAATTCTACAAGTTTTGAGTTTGAAATAAAAAAGCCAAATGAAGAAATATGTATAAATATAGGAAACGATAATATTGAATATACTGAAGAATTACCCCTAACAGGAAATTTTAATTAAATTTATCATAAATTTTTATAAAGTTATTGACTTTTTTATGTAAAACAGTGTATAATATCTATTATATAAAAAAATAATCCTATGTTAATAAGGAGGATAACTATGTCAGTATTTAAGGAAAATATTAAAGTAAGAAGGTTCATAATTGATTTTTTTGAATGTGGGAATAATGAATTTAAAGATATTTCTCAAGCAAAAAAGTTAGTTGAATCTGGTGAATCAGTTGTGGCTTCAGGTAAGGTTTGTAATTTTAGACCCGGTCAGGACTTAAGAGTGAAAACAACTCCTATTAAAGGAGTTCGGATATGTAAAGGTCATTCTGAATTGTTAACATCAAGCCATGTCTATGTCGTTAATTAATTTGTTTATTTGATATATTATAAGAGTTATCGTTTTTTACGATAGCTCTTTTTTATGTCACTAAGTAATAAATCATTTAGTTTGTCAAAAAAACTTTTTTTTTGACAAATTTTGTGATATAATACGGTAAAATTATCCGAATATGGAATAAAGAGGAAAATATATGGCGAAAAAGTATTTAGAAAAAAATGTGTTAGATGCTGCATTTGAGCGTCTTGAGATTATATTTAAGAACTTTGATAATATTTACTTTAGTGTTAGTGGTGGAAAAGATAGTTCTGTTATGATTCAATTAGCAAATATGGTTGGGAAAAAATTAAATAAAAAATTTGACGTTTTATTTATTGATTTAGAAGCTCAATATAAAAGAACTATTGATCATATAGAAGAGTTAAAGAAACTACCACAAATAAGAGATTTTTATCATATAGCTTTACCAATGGCTTTAAGAAACGCAATATCAATTTTACAACCTAAATGGATATGTTGGGAAGAAGATTCAAGAGATTTATGGGTTAGACCTTTACCAGGAGATAGTATAAATATTTATAATTGTCCATTTGATTTTTTTGTAAAAGGTGAAGAATTTGAAGAGTTTATTATACAGTTTGCACAATGGTATCAACAAAAATATGGTGGTACAGTAGCTTGTGGAGTTGGTATAAGGACGGATGAAAGCTTAAATCGTTTTAATACCATTGCATTTCAAGATAAAAAAATAATGTTTAATGGATATCAATGGACTACAAGGATAAAAATGAATGAGAAGTTTTTAGATGTATTTAATTTTTATCCTATATACGATTGGTCGGCTGATGATATATGGGGCGCAGTAAGCCAACTTGATCTTAAATTTAATGAAATATATGAGCTTATGTATAAAAATGGGCTAAGTATATATCAACAAAGGCTTTGCCAGCCTTATGGTGATGATCAAAAAAATGGATTAAATCAGTTTAGAGCACTAGAATATGAGACTTGGACTAAAGTTTTAAATAGAGTTAATGGTGTAAATTTCGGTAATATATATTGTAAAACAACGGCACTTGGAAATATAAGGACATGTAAACCTAAGTTCATGTCTTGGCAGGAGTATACTGTATTTTTATTAGAAAGTATAGGTATATATAATAGAGATCTGATGATACATTATTATAGGAAGATAAAGAAATTTATGATTTGGCATAGAAATAAATATAATGTTCCAGAAGATAAAATTCCAGAAGTTGCTGAATCAAAATTAGAGAATCAAAAAAAGGCGATTTCTTGGAGAAGAATAGCTCGTGCAATAGAAAAAAACGATTTCTACTTGAAACGTCTATCATTTGCACCTACTAAATCGGATGAAAGAGAGTTAAAAAGATTAATTCATAAATGGGATAACTTACTAAATGCAAATACTATAACGGATGATAAATTTTTAAAATATCAAATAAAAGAACAAGTTATTGGATAAAAAAGAGGTGTTTTAATTATGAAAAGAAGTTTAATATTAAAGTTAAATAATAAATCAGAGAACTTTTATAGTTATATGGGCAGATTTTTTGGTTCAAGATTAGTTCAAAATAAGATTAATGATAGAATATATGATGATTCTAACAAAGAATGGTATATATTATTAGAAGAGGACAAGCCAGTAGCTTTTGTATCTATGGTTAAAGATACTATTAAAAATCTATATTCATTTAAAGACGAACAATTAGAGGAATTGTTAAAAGGTTTACAACAAGAAGTAAAAATTAGTGAGAGTGTGGTTCCCAAAGTATTTATGTCAGCATATAAAAAAGCTAAATTAAAGATTTATGATGAAAATAGTTATAAAAATTTTGTAGTAATTGGTAGTGAAGAAGGTAGTAGAAGTTAATGAAAGAAATAGAATTTCCTGTATTAAATGTTAGATTAGTGGATATAGATAAGGTAATAGCAAATGACTATAACCCAAATAAGGTTGCACCTCCTGAGATGCAGCTACTAAAACATTCAATTGAAGAGGATGGTTATACTCAGCCTATTGTTACGTATTATGATGAAGAAAATGATAAATATATAGTGGTAGATGGGTTTCATAGGTATAGATGTGCGAAAGAATATTTTCATTTAAAGCAAATTCCAATTGTAACAATTGATAAAGATTTAGAAAATAGGATGGCAAGTACAATAAGGCATAATAGAGCAAGAGGAACTCATCAAATCGTTGATATGTCACATATAGTTCGAGACCTTACGCAAAGAGGGTGGACAGATAAAGATATATCAAAGCATTTAGGAATGGAACTTGATGAAATAGTTAGATTAAAGCAGATAACAGGTTTAAAAGATATGTTTGCTGATCATGTTTTTAGTAAATCATGGAATGAATTTGAATTAAAGCTTACTGAAGAGATTGTAGAAAATAATATAAAAAGTATTAAAGATATTCAAGATAAAATGCATAATTAAAATATTAAAATATATAGATTATGAAAAAATTCATAGTCTATTTTTTTATAAAAAATTAAAATTGTTAAAAACAATTAATTGTGTTATACTAAATATGATGGAGGTAAAATATGCAAGAATTTGAAAAAGCTGTTTCTATTGGAGCAAATTTAAATAATAAATATTTTGAAGTTGAATTAAATGAGTTAAATTCGTTAGCACAAGCTTGTAATATAAAAGTAGTAAAAACTTTTACACAAAATTTAGATAAAATAAACTCGTCGCTATATATAGGTAGTGGAAAAGTTTATGAAATTAACGAGTATATTAATAGTAACGATATAGATTTAGTTATCTTTAATAATGAACTTTCTCCTTCACAACTTAGAAATATACAAAAAGTTATAAATGTTCCAATTTTAGATAGAACTGCTCTCATTTTACAAATTTTTTCTAAAAGAGCAAGAACTAAAGAAGCCAAATTACAAGTAGAGGTTGCAAAGCTTCAATATATGTTGCCTCGTTTGGTTGGATTACATACATCTTTTAGTAGACAAGGAGGAGGAAGTGGGCTAAGTAATAAAGGTTCTGGTGAAAAAAAGTTAGAATTAGATAGAAGGAAAATTGAAGATAAACTTGTTGAGTTAAATAAAGAAATTAATTTATTAGAAAAATCAAGAAAAGCGCAGAGGAAACAAAGAGAAAATTCAAATATTCCACTTGTTTCTTTAGTTGGCTATACAAATGCTGGTAAATCTACTATATTAAATTCTTTAATTGATGAATATGTACCAAATGAAGAAAAAAAGGTATTGGAAAAGGATATGTTATTTGCAACATTGGATACTTCTGTAAGAAAAATAGTTATTGATAATAAGAAGAGTTTTTTGCTGTCAGATACAGTTGGTTTTATAAGTCAGTTGCCACATAATTTAGTAAAAGCATTTAGATCAACTTTAGAGGAAGTAAAAAATGCTGATTTATTAGTTCATGTAATAGATTACTCTGATGAGAATTATATGAAAAATATAGAAGTAACTAATAATACCTTAAAAGAGATTGGGGCGGAGCATGTTCCAGTAATTTATGTATATAATAAATCGGATTTGATGCATATAAAAATACCTAAAGTTAAGGACAATGTTATATATATGTCAGCTTCAAACAAGATTGGAATTAAAGAATTAGTAGAAGTGATTTGTAAAAATATATATGGAGAGTATTTTAATTGTAAGATGTTAATACCTTATGAAAAAAGTTCTATACTTTCATATTTAGTAAATAATTCTATAATAAATAAAATTGATTATATAGAAGAGGGGAGTTTGCTTGAAGCTAGTGTAAACCAAAGAGATTATAATAAATATAACGAATATATTATAGAGGAAAAGTAGTTAACTTACTTTTCTTTTTATTGACTTTATAAAAACGAATAAGATATAATATTTAGTATTATAAGAGGACGTTATGGATATATTTTTTTATATAGTTAGTAATATTTTTACACCAATAGTAGTTGCTATTCTTACAGTAATCTTAACTGCTATAGTAAATAATAAATCAAACCATTCAAAATTAATAGTAATATATAGTAAAAATTCGGATGAAAAATCTAATCTAGTTAATAATAAAGATAGTTTATATGTAAACTATACTATGAATTTACAATTTGAAAATGAGTTTAAGAATTTTTTAAAAGAGCGTCAATTTTTTTTAACTTTTTTTATTGACGATTTATTATTAAAAACATACAAAATATATAAATCAAAAGAATATAAAGAAAATAAGTATTCTTTTGATGATGAAATATATAAAATTTACAAAATGTTTAATTGTTTTAAAAATGAAAGTGAATTTATTTTTCATATAAAGAGATTTGAGGTCTTTTATGAGAATTCTTTGTGGAATTTTAAGATCATAAATATTAGTTCTTCTATGATATATGATTTAAATATTGATTTTTGTTCTAAAAATTTGAAGAAAAATAATGTTTCAAAGGACTTTTTAAAATTTAATGAGTATATAAACTTAAATTTAATATATTTTGATTTTGGAATAAGAATAAATTCTTATGATTTTGGAAAAGATATACCTTTTGAATTTGGTTATTCTAAGTATAAAAACATTTCTTTTTACATGGTAAAAAAAAGAAAATATAATAAGAAAGATGAAATAATATTTAAAGTATCTTTTTTAGATCAAAAGGCTAAAAATCATGAATATTATTTTTGCTCAAAGGAAGTTAAGGTAAAAAATACATATTAATAAAAAAAAAGCAAAGAATATTAGTATGATTTATATTATTGGTTTATTAGTTGGAATATTAAACGGACTTTTTGCCTCTGGTGCAGGTCAAGTACTTGTTTTTTATTTGATTTTTATTTTAAAAAAAGAAACGCATATGGCAAGAGCTTTAAGTGTTGCAATACTTTCTATTTCAAGTATTTTTGCTATATTTGGATATAGTAAAGTTGTAGATTTACAAATTAATAATATTGTAACTTTAATTATTATAGCCATTATATCTGGTTTTATAGGTACAAATCTTATGAAAAAAATTCCAGCAAATATTTTAAATTTGATGTCGGGTATTTTAATTGTGAGTTTAACTATATATAAAATGGTTACAGGAGGAATATAATGTGGATAATTCTTGTGTTAATAGCTCTAATTAGTGGAATTATTGCTGGAATGGGTGTTGGTGGCGGAAGTATATTTATTTTACTTTCTACAATTTTTAATGTATTTGAACATAAAGAGGCTCAAAGTTATAATTTAATTATGTTTATTGTAGTGGGGATAAGCGCTACAATATCAAATTTAAAAAATAAAAAATTGGATTTAAAAATGTTTAAAAAGTTGATAATTCCAGTATGTATTGGAAGTATATGTGGAATTTTGTTGATTAAAGTAATTAATGATAAAACTCTTAGATTATTATTTTATATATTCATGTTAGTTATTGGAAGTTATGAAATTATTTCAAGTTTAAAGAAAATGCTAAGTGGAAAGACTAATAATGAATGAAAGGAGTGATTATCATGAATTTTGTAAAAGGTGCTATGATGGGTATAGTTGCTGGAACAATAGTTGGTGTAATGAATAGTGATAGTATAATGAAAATGTTTAATAAAGGTACAAGAGAAGTAAAAAGAATGACCAAACGAATTGGTGCTTAAAAAATATAAAATAAAAAAGAAATCTCCCATGAAATATTTTTATGGGATTTTTTCTGATTTTTTAAGATTACTTTAATTATAAAATTAATCAGATTATATTTCTGTATTAAAAATTTAATTTAAAATATATAAAATAGAAAAATATTGACTTTTTATGTAAAAAATGATATAAAAATAAAGTAAAATAACTGAAAATTTTTTGAGAATTCAAATAGTTTATTACTTACTAAGGTAGGTTTAAGTTGTTTCAATATCATTTATTTTCGTGTTAATAAATTTAATGCGAGTTTATATACAAAATATTTAATAAAGGAGTAATTCAAATGAAGCAAAAACTTAAAGTTGGTACAAAAAAGTATATATTAAAAACAATAAAAGAGGCATTATCAGATGAACGGAAGTTTAATTCTATAAATTTTGATAATGTTATTGAGTTAGTATTAGAGGAAGGCTGGACTGATATTATAAAGTTGTTACTTAAAGATAATAGAATAAATTTGTCAAAAAATGATAATTATGTAATAAAACAAGCTTCATACAATGGTCAAAAAACAATTGTAAAATTATTATTAAAAGATAGTAAAATAGATCCATCAGCAGAAAATAATTATTCAATAAGAATGGCTTCAAGATATGGTTATTTAGGAATTGTAAGGATGTTGCTTGCAGATGATAGAGTCGATCCATCAGCAGATAATAATTATGCTATAAGGTATGCTGTAAGTGGAGGTAATCTAGAAATTGTAAAGCTATTACTTAAAGATAGTAGAGTGGATCCATCGGCCAACAACAGTGAAACGATAAGTAATGCAGCATCTGGAGGACATATAAAAATTGTAAAGATGTTGCTTGCAGATGGTAGAGTGGATCCATCAGCAAATTATAATTGTGCACTAGAGTATGCAACAGTAAATAGACATAAAGATATTGAAAAATTATTAAGTTTATATAAGCGGTAATAAATAAAAAGACTATATCAATGATTTTTATTGGTATAGTCTTTTTTGTGTATAAAAAGGACTATAAAAATTAACGTATAAAAGATATTAAAATGTTGTAATTTTATATATTCTAGGTTATAATATTAAGGATATAAAAGGAGGTTTAAACATGGAAGAAAATATAGCATGGAAAGATTTTATAAAAGGTAAATGGATGAAAAGAATTGATGTTAGAGAATTTATTCAGTTAAATTATACAAAATATGAAGGAGATGATACATTTCTAGAAGGACCAACTGAGAAGACTAGTAAGTTATGGGACAAAGTCGCAAAATTAATGAAAGAAGAAACAGATAAAGGCGGAGTACTTGATGCTGATGAAAGTATTGTTTCTACTATAACATCTCATGAGGCTGGTTATGTAGATAAAGATTTAGAAATAATTGTTGGATTACAAACAGATAAGCCATTAAAAAGAGCTATGATGCCAAATGGTGGCGTTAGAACTGCTGCTACTGCTTTAGAAGAATATGGATATAAAATGGATGAAAACATAAAAGAAATATTTACTAAATATAGAAAGACACATAACCAAGGAGTTTTTGATGCTTATACACCTGAAATAAGGAGTTGTAGAAGAAATGGAATTATAACTGGTCTTCCAGATGCTTATGGCAGAGGTAGGATAATAGGAGATTATAGAAGAGTTGCTTTATATGGAGTAGATAGATTAATTGAAGATAAAATTAATCAAGGTCATTTATTAGAAAAGGATGTAATGGATGAAGAAATAATCAGAAGAAGAGAAGAAATCACGGAGCAACTTAATGCTTTAAAAGAATTAAAAGAGATGGCTTTAAAATATGGATTTGATATTTCAAAACCGGCTTCTAATGCATTTGAGGCGATTCAATGGACATATTTTGCATATCTTGGAGCTATTAAAGAGCAAAATGGTGCTGCTATGAGTTTGGGTAGAGTTTCTACTTTTCTTGATATATATATTCAAAGAGATATAGAAAACAAAATTTTAGATGAAAAAAAGGCACAAGAATTAATGGACCAATTTGTAATAAAGTTAAGAATGGTTAGATTTATGAGAACAAAAGCATATAGTAGTTTATTTGCTGGAGATCCTAACTGGGTAACTGAATCTATTGGTGGTATGAGTTGTAATGGAGATACTTTAGTCACTAAAAATTCTTTTAGAATTTTAAATACTTTATTTAACTTAGGACCAGCTCCAGAGCCTAATTTAACTGTCTTATGGTCTAGAAAACTTCCAGAAGGCTTTAAAAAATTCTGTTCTAAAGTTTCTATAAAAACAAGTGCTATTCAATATGAAAACGATGATTTGATGAGAGAATATCATGGAGATGATTATGCAATTGCTTGTTGTGTATCTGCAATGAAGATAGGAAAACAAATGCAATTTTTTGGAGCTAGATGTAATCTTGCTAAATCCTTATTGTATGCTATTAATGGAGGAAAAGATGAGGTTAGTGGAGATCAAGTTGCTCCTGAATTTAGACCTATTGAAACCGAGTATTTAGAGTATGATGATGTAATAAAAAGATTAGATGATATTTTCGAGTGGGTAGCAAAAGTTTATGTAAATGCTTTAAATATTATTCATTTTATGCATGATAAATATGCTTATGAGAGACTACAAATGGCTCTTCATGATAAAGATGTATATAGAACAATGGCTTGTGGAATATCGGGTTTATCTGTTGTAGCTGATTCGTTAAGTGCTATTAAATATGCTAAGGTAAAACCTATTAAAGATGAAAGAGGAATTGTTGTAGATTTTGAGGTTGAAGGAAGTTATCCATGTTTTGGAAATGATGATGATAGAGTAGATGACATAGCGCTAATGATACAAAACATGTTTATGAATAAGTTAAGAGAACAAAAAACATATAGAAATTCTGAACCAACTATGTCTATATTAACTATAACTTCGAATGTACTTTATGGAGAAAAAACAGGAACTACACCAGATGGAAGAAAAAAAGGAGAACCTTTTGCACCAGGAGCAAATCCAATGTATAATAGAGAGAAAAATGGAATAATATCAGCTCTTAATTCGGTTGCAAAACTCGAATATGAAGATAGTATTGATGGTATATCATATACATTTTCTTTTGTTCCATCTGCATTAGGTAAAGATGATGTTGAGAAAATAGAAACTTTAAAAATTTTACTTGATTCATATTTTGAAAAACAGGGTCATCATATAAATATAAATGTGTTAGATAGAGAAATGTTACTTGATGCTATGGAGCATCCAGAAAAATATCCTCAACTTACTATTAGAGTATCTGGATATGCAGTTAATTTTGTAAAATTATCCAAAAAACATCAGTTGGATGTTATATCTAGAACTTTTCACGAAGGAAGATAGGCTAAAAAATATCTGATTTTTAAATACCAAAAATCAGATATTTTTTGGTCGCTTTAGTATGAATAAACCACTGGTTCTACCAATGGTAGATAAAAATGTTTTAGCATGTCAATAAAGTATAAAATAGCAAAAATATGATGTTTTACAGTGAACCATGCATTTATGATAATCTGAAATTTTCGGATAACTTAAAATGAAGTGCTTCTGACAATTTTAATGGTTGTGGTGTTAATAATGCTATGATAAATTTTTCAATGCAGCCTTTTTGGTGGCGAGCAAGTAATGCTCCTTATAGGGGCTGAGCAAACCACCAGTTCATTGGTGGTTATGATTATATATTTGGTAATTATGCTGAAGATAATAAAAAATCACGTTATATTATTAAGATTATGTCAAAAATAGATTTTAAATATATTATTAAAAGTAATAAGTAGATGTTAAGAGTTCAACTATAAAAATGGATAAAAACAATGTACTAGTGTTGAAAATATATAAAGTATATGTTACAATTATATTTTAGAAAGGAATGTATTTAATACATTGTTTAGATGAGTATGGATTATTATGAATTATTAGAAATTAGTAGAAATGCCTCTCAAGAAGTTATAAAAAATGCATATAGAGCATTAGCAAAAAAATATCACCCTGATACTTGTAATTATGATAGTGAATTTATTGAAAAAAAGATGAGCCAAATTAATGAAGCATACGAAGTTTTAAGTGACGTAGAAAAAAGAGCTATATATGATCAAGAGTTAAAAGATAAAGAGGCTGCTTTAAAACAAGAATATACAGATAGTGTGACAAATGATTCTAAGAATAATAATTTACAAACTGAGGTCGCAACTAGTGTGCATAAAAATACAGATAAAAAGCAAACTATTAAAAAGGAAAAAATAAAGAAAATGGTAATTATTGGGGCTGTAGCTTTTTTTATAATTGCAATATTAACATTTATAATTGTATCTATTGTTATAGAGCCATCATATTTTAATGATGAAGAAAAAGAACAAGAAGATATTGTGGAAAATGTTGAAGAACAGGAAGAAAAAAAGAGCAATAATGATTTTAAAGTTGATAAAGATAATCAAGAGTATAATATAAAAAATTATAATGATGATGAGGTTATTGATAATAATATAAACAATGATATTAATAATAAAGATAATACTAATAATGAATTATTAGAAGAAGATAATATTGTAAAGATATATTAGTTTAAGGAGTATTTATGCTTGGTAGAATACATTCAGTGGAAAGTTTTAGTAAAGTAGATGGTCCTGGAATTAGGTATGTTGTTTTTATGCAGGGATGTAATTTAAGATGTAAATTTTGTCATAATCCAGATACATGGAAAATAGGGGTTGGAAGAGAAGTAAAAGCAAGTTGTTTAGCAGAAGATATACTAAAGGCTAAACCATATATGATAAATTCAAATGGTGGCGTAACTATATCTGGTGGAGAACCATTGCTCCAAGTGGATTTTTTGATTGAATTATGTAAGATTCTAAAAAAAAATAATATTCATATAGCAATTGATACTGCAGGTTGCTTTGATGTTAATACTAGAGGACTAAATGAATTATTAAAATATGTGGATTTAATCTTATTTGATATAAAACATATAGATAATGATGAGCATAAAAGACTGGTGCGGCGTAGATAATAGTAAAATTTTAAAATTAGCACAATATTTGTCAAATGAGAAGAATATTCCTTTATGGATTAGAATTGTATATATTCCAGGTATTACAGATAAAAAAGATGCTTTTAAGAGATATAAATTATTTATAAAAAATTTAAAAAGTGTTGAAAAAATAGAAGTATTGCCTTATCATGAGATGGGATTATATAAATGGAAGGAACTTAATATTAATTATCAATTACAAAATATTAGAATTCCAACTAGTGATGAATGTCAGAAAATAGAGCATTTTTTAAGTACATAAATTTTACTTTTTTATGTTATATTGCTTGATATTTTTTTACCTTTATAGTAAAATATAATAAGTAATGTGAACTTTTTATGTTATACTAGTTTTAGAGGAGTAATAATTATGGTTTATAAAAAAATAACAATAACAGCTATTATTATAGCAATAATGGCAGCTTTAATTAGTAATTTTACATTTGCAGCTACTGATATTACTGCAAATGACAAGATAATAGATTCGACATTGAATATACTGATTTTTATACAAAAATATTCATGGCCAGTTGTTACATTAATATTCATCTACGCTTTATATCAATTTTATGTGGCTGGTGCTGAAATTTTAGAGAGTAAAATATTAGGGCAAAGACTAATAGTAGGTATAGCTATTTTTATGGTTATAATACAATGCTTACCACTATTTTATGCTTTTGTAACCGTTAAGTAGATTTACGAATGGAGAGGTAAAAAACGTATGAAGGTTCTTTTTGGAATAAATAATGATGATACTGTAAAGGGTATTGTAAAATTCTATAATGAAAAGTACAATGAAAAATTAGAATATAAAAATGTATATTATTTTAAACAGTTTATACAAGAACTTGCAAGTGGTGGTTATGATAGAGCAGTTTTATTGGAAGAATTAGAAAAATTTCCTACAACTAACTATGCTCAAATAGATGATTATCTTTTTAAAAATATAGATAATATGACAGACGTATTTGATTCTAAAAGTATAGTTTATATTGCTTCAGATAGAAGGAAACATGGTGATGAGTTCCTATCTAAATTATTTAACTTAGGAATGTATACCGTACTTACTGGGCAAGATAGAACTAAAGGAAAAGTTTGTGATGCTATTCATACTCCTTTATTTAAAAAGGATGTAAAAAAATATTATGAAGATGTTGTTGGAGAAAATGTATATAAAAGTGCAGAGGTTTCTGAAATTGAAATACAAAGGATAATTTCATATTATAAAAATCAAAATGGAAATACAGATAAATATAATGAAATTTTTGATAGGATTTCAACACAATATACAAATGAACAGTTAAGAGTAATATGTAACTTTTTACCAACAGACGTAAAACAGTATTTGGCTATGAATAGTGAAAAATATAAAAATATAATGATGTTGCCAGATAATTTTTCTGTTCAGACTGTAGAACCACAAGCATCTGAATATAAGCCAAAAGAAATTTTAAGTAATTCTCAGGATGCAAATGCAATCCAGATTAAAAAGGAGCCTGAGATTGTAGAAAAAATAGTAGTACAAAAAGTTCCACAGCAACAGGTTGTAACTCAAGTTGTTGAAAAAGAAGTTGTTAGAAATGTTTATGAGGTTCCAAAGGATTATAAAAAAACTGTATGTTTTGTTGGGGCTTCAAAAGTCGGAACAACATTTTGTATAAATGCTATTGCTACTTATTTAACTAGAAATAAAATTAAGACTGCTATTGTAGATCTTACTAAAAAAAGAGATACATATACAATTTATACTTATGATAATGAGGGAAAAAGACATATAGCAGCTGAAAGTTTAAAATATGCAGCTAACGGTTTGAATGAACCATTGATTTATGATAAATTAAGTATATATACAGGTATGCCTGGAGAGGATAGGAAAGTATATAATTCGAGTGTAGCTATAGAAACAATATCACAGAATAATAATGCTATATTGATTGATTGTGATTTTACTACTCCTGTAGACTATTTTAGATTGTGTCAAGAAATTTATTTGGTTCAAGATATGAATATTTTAAATATAAATCAATTGACAATGTTTTTAAGAAACTTAAAGTCTAAAGGTATATCAATGAATAAAATTAGAGTTATAATTAATAAGCATGTTAAATGTGTACTTACTGCAAAAGATATTTTAGATGGAATAGCTACATATACAAGTTATGATTTAAAAATGTATGATGAATTATTTAATTCGGCTTCAATACCTTATTATATATTACCTTTTGATATAGAAAATTATAGAAAATATATTGAAATGGTATTTAAATATTCAAACAAGTTTGCAACGTTTTCAGATGATTTTAAAGTTAATCTTGAAAAAATAATTAATTCTATATATCCTGTTTCAGGAATTGTGAATGTAGGTACAAGATCATATTCATCTCAAGGTAGAAAAAAGGGAGGAATATTTAAAAAATAATACAAAAGAAAAAGGAAGGTATATGAGTAGTGGATTATTTAATATATATATTATTTTTAATAATAATATTACTTGCTGTACTTTTATTTGCAATTGATTTTGATTATAAAAAAAAGCTAAAAAAATGTTCTAATAAGATGGAGCTTATTTTAAAGGATTTAGTCCAAGAAATGTTAGATATTATGAGCCTTGATATTAAGGCTACTGATAAAATTATATCTTTAAATGAAGCTTTTGTATCAAAATTTAATATAAAATATTCAACTATATGTTTATTTGATGGATATACTTTTGAAGTGAAAGCAAGTAATGTTGAAAAAGAATATGTGAATTCTATAAAAGATATAGTAAACGATAAAGCTTTTAAATCAAATATAATTAAGAAAAATGTAAAATATATAGTAGCTTCAAAAGATAAAAGTTTATTATATAAAAGCGCTATTGAAAGAAATATAAAAACTGCATTGTTTATTCCAATATGTTTTGAACAAAACTTTCTTGGATTTGTATTGTTTGAAGATACAGCATTAAATAATTTAGATAAGTTTAGTGATAATATTTTAGTAGAACTTAGAAAAAATATTGCTAATTTTATTGAAAATATTGAGTTCCAAAATATTTTGGAAACAGCAAATATAATTGATACTCAAACTAATTTTTATAATAATGTATATTTATATTCTAATGCTAGAAAGTTTTTAGCTACATATAATAATTCAGCGATGATTGTTATAAAAATGGCAAATTTACCTAATATTAATGATAGATATAATAGAAATGTTGGGAATTTATTATTAGTAAAATTAGCTAATGTAACTAAAGAAGTTTTGGGTAGTGATAATATATATATACGATATAGCGGCTTAAGGATTATTATTTTTGTAAAAAATACAACAGCAGAAGCTATTCAACCTAAAATTGAAATACTTCTCTCAAATTACAAAAAAATATATGAGTATGTTGATGATGAAAAAGTTACAATTGATACACAAATTTTAATACATACATTGAGAAAACAAAATAATATTGAAAAAGAAATTCAAAAAACAATGTCATATATAGACTGGATGAAAAATGTAAATACAATAAAAATAATATAATAAAATGTATATAAATTTGATAAATAATATATTATATAAGTAAAGGAGTGATTTTTATGGATCAAAATACAACAGTTTTTACACCGCAAAAAGATGAATCAAAAAGAGTAAGGGAAATAATGGAACAAGTAGTTGCAGCTTTGAAAGATAAAGGGTATGAACCTGTTAGTCAAATTATAGGTTATATTTTATCTGGAGATCCTACCTATATTACGTCTCATCAAAATGCTAGAGCATTAATATGTAAGATTGAAAGAGATGATCTTTTACAAGAAATGATAAAGAAATATTTGGATATTTAAAAATGAAGAGAATTTTGGCAATAGATTATGGCGATGTTAGGGTAGGATTGGCTGTTTCAGATGTATTGCATCTGACAGCTCAAGGAATAGATAACTTAGTTATAAATAATAGTGATAAAAAATTTATAAATGGGATTAAAAAAATAGTTGAAGAGTACGATGTTGATACTATTGTAATAGGATATCCTAAAAATATGGATGGTACATTGTCTGACAAGGCTAAAAAAATAGATGGGTTAGTTCCAAAACTTGAAGAATTAGTTGGTCTAGTTGAGAAGTGGGATGAGAGACTAACTACGGTTTCTGCGTATAAATTAATGAGACAGTTAAATATATCCCAAAAAAATAAAAATATATATGCGGATAAAATGGCTGCGACGTATATTTTAGAAGGATATTTAGAAAAGATTGCTAAAAAATAAAAATAAATTGTAAATTTAAGTAGAAACTATATACAATATAAAATTATTAGTGTATAATAATGTTTAATTAGGAGGATTAAAAATGGATAAAGAACAAGAAATTAATGGATGTGCATCTAGTTGTGCTAGTTGTGCAGGATGTGGGCATGATCATCTTCATGATATCGAATTACCAGAAGATTTTAGTCCTGTGATAACGCTTACAGACGAAGATGGAAAAGATGTTCAGTTTGAAATTCTTGATGTAGTTGTTATGGATGATGAAAAAGAATATTTAGTAGTTTCTGAAGCTACAGATGAAGAGAAGGAAGATGTTGAAGTTGTTATTCTTGAAATAAAACAAGAAGATGGCGAAGAAGTATATGACACTGTAACTGATGAAGAAGTAGGTAAATCAGTATTTGATAGATTTATTAAACAACAGCAGGAATTAGAAAATGAAGAAGAATAATATTATTTTTTAAAATGAGATAGTAATATCTCATTTTTTTAAAGGATGTGATTTTTATGAGATATTTTAAAAAGATTGTAGGACAAAATGTATATTTATCTCCTATGAATATTGAAGATTATGAGGAATATACTAAATGGTTAAATGATTTTAGAGTTACAGATTGTACAGGAGCTAGTACTAAAATTACTACATTAGAAAGTGAAAAACTTTGGCTTGAAAATAATGTAAAAGAACCTAAGTATCAGTTTGCAATTATAGACTTAAAAACTGATAAATTACTTGGAAACTGTGGTTTTAATGATGTTTCTCATATAAGAAGATGTGCAACTTTAGGTATTTTTTTAGGTGATGAGGAAAGTAGAAATAAAGGGATAGGTACTGAAACTTTAAAATTGTTATTAGATTATGGATTTAATTATTTAAACTTAAATAACATAATGTTACACGTATTCTCATTTAATGAGAGGGCAATTTCTGTATATAAAAAAGTAGGATTTAAGGAATTTGGAAGAAGAAGAGAAGCATATTTTTTGAATGGAAAGTATTATGATGTTGTTCATATGGACATGCTTTCTAAAGATTTTGAAGGAAGTTATATAAAAAACAAATATATAATTTAAAAATGTATAATTAAGGAGTTCAAACATCTTTTGTTTAAACTCCTTGTATTTATAACTAAAATGCATGATAGAGTGAATTTTAATTTGTTTTTTCATTTACACAATATTCTAGCATATTTACAACAATATTATTAAAAGAGGAATTATTTTCTTTTGCGATTTTTTCAATCTTTTCAATTAATTCATCTTTCAAGTAAATTGATTTGTAACTAGCTTTTACCCTATCTTTCTTATAATCTAGATTAATTGCCATAAAAATACCCCTATATTATTGTACAATATAGCAAAATAAAATAATATATGAGAATTTTCTGATGTATACAAATTAATACATGTGATGAGATATGTAAGTGGGGTGAAATTTTAGTGAAATTGGATTTTTTATGTTCAAAATATTTTAATACTGTGTTATAATATAATAGGTGATAAAAATGGAAGAGATTACTAATTTGTTTGATATATCAAATAAAGTAATAGATAATGCTAAAAAAGCAGAAATTGATGTAGATGTAGTTTTTAATGAAATAGAAAAAGTAGCATTATATAATCAGGCAAAAGTAATGAAGGCTTTTAATAAATTTCAGGTATCACGGAATGCATTTTGGTAAAACTACAGGATATGGATATGATGATCCTGGTCGTGAGGTTATTGAAAAGATATATGCCGATATTTTTAATACTGAAGATAGTTTGGTAAGAGTACAGTTTGTAAATGGTACACATGCATTATCAACATCGCTTAAAGCATTGCTTATGCCAAATGATGAACTACTTGCTATATCTGGAAGACCATATGATACTTTATGTGAAGTTATTGGAATTACTGAAAATCCACTTTCTTTGAAAAGTTATGGAGTTAAGTATAGTGAGATAGAACTATTAGAAAATTGTAATTTTGATAAGAAAAAGATTATTGATTATATTAGTAAGACGAAAGTTAAAGTAATACATATTCAACGTTCTAAAGGATATGCTTTAAGAAAATCTTTGTATATTAGTGATATAAAAGAAATGATTGAAGAAATTAGAAAAATTGATACGAAAGTAATAATTATGGTAGATAATTGCTATGGTGAATTTGTAGAAAAACAAGAACCAACTGATGTTGGAGCTGATATTGTTTGTGGTAGCCTTATAAAAAATATTGGGGGAGGGCTTTGTGAAACAGGTGCATATATAGTTGGTAGAAAAGATTTAATAAAGTTATGTGCTCAAACACTTACTTGTCCTGGTATTGGTAAAGAATGTGGAGCAACTTTAGATCAAAATAGAAATATATTGCAAGGCTTATTTTTAGCTCCAAGTGTTGTATCAAATGCTTTAAAATCAGCAGTATTTGCATCGAGATTATTGGAAAATTTAGGATTTGAGGTTTATCCAAAATTTAATGAAAAACGAAGTGATATAATACAAGCAATAAAATTAAATGATGAAGAGTTGTTAATAAAATTTATTCAAGGAATACAATCAGCTAGTCCAGTTGATAGCCATGTAATACCATATCCTTGGGATATGCCAGGTTATAGTGATAAAGTTATAATGGCTGCAGGTACTTTTATTGATGGAGCTTCAATAGAACTTTCAGCAGATAGTCCAATTAGAGAGCCTTATGTTGCATATATGCAAGGAGGACTTACATATGAGTCGGCAAAGATTGCAATTTGTGTAGCCGTAGATAAAATTTTAGGAGATAATCATTAATGAAGGTAGTAGTTGTTGGTG
The DNA here is from genome assembly GCA_944388575.1 of uncultured Clostridia bacterium. GTDB lineage: Bacteria > Bacillota > Clostridia > TANB77 > CAG-465 > CAG-465. The sequence continues at coordinate 47,728 of CALXJF010000001.1, read as the reverse complement.
GTGGTGCTGCACGGAATGATGGCAGCAATAGTGGCATCAAATAATGGTGATGAAGTTGTTTTAGTTGAAAAAACTTCAAGTCTTGGAAATAAATTAAAAATAACTGGAAAAGGGCGATGTAATTTAACTTTTTTTGGAGATATTGAAGACTTTAAAAAGAATGTTATAAGAAATAGTAAATTTATGTATAGTTCTTTTTCTAGTTTTTCTAATAATGATGTAATAGAGTTTTTTAATAGTCTTGGAGTGAAAACAAAAGTAGAACGAGGAAATAGAGTTTTTCCTGTTTCAGATAAAGCAAGTGATGTTGTTGATGCATTAATAAGGCGTTTGAAGAAGAATAATGTTAAAATTTTATTAAATAGTAGTATTAAAGATTTAGTTATAAGAGATAATAAAGTTAAAGGAGTTATATTAGATAATTTAGTTATAGATTGTGATAAATGTATAATAGCTACTGGTGGAAATAGTTATTGTAAAACTGGAAGTCAAGGAGATGGATATAAAATAGCTCAAAAACATGGTATAAATGTAACTCATATTTCTCCTGGACTAGTACCTTTAAAATCAAATGATATGATTTGTAAAGAATTACAAGGATTGTCATTAAGAAATGTGGGATACAAATTAATAGATGAAACAACTAATAAAGAGATATATTGTGATTTTGGAGAATTGCTATTTGCACATTTTGGAATTACTGGTCCGGTTGTATTAAGTTCAAGTAGTGTTTTAAATAGAATAGATGATCTTGAGAAAAAACTTAAAGCAAAAAAAATTGTGGCTATTATCGATTTAAAACCTGCATTGAGTTTTGAAACATTGGATAAGAGAATATGTAGAGATTTTGAAAAATATACAAATAAAGAATTTAAAAATAGTTTAAATGAACTTTTACCTAAAAAGATAATTCCTACAATAATTAGGAAATCTGAAATTAAAGAGGATAAGAAAGTTAATCAAATAACTAAATTTGAAAGACAAAATTTAGTTAAATGTATAAAAGAAATTAAGATAGAAATATCTACTTTAATGCCTTTAGATTATGCAATAATAACTTGTGGTGGAATAGATGTAAAAGAAATAAATCCTAAAACAATGGAAGTAAAAAAGATTAAAGGATTGTTTTTTGCAGGTGAAGTGTTAGATATTGATGGCTTTACAGGTGGATATAATTTACAAATTGCGTTTTCAACAGCGGTAGCTGCTGCAAATAATTAATTTTTAGGAGGTAAAAAATGGATGAAAAAATAATGTTTAAAGAAAAAAAATCTACTCCAAAATTATTGATAATTTTAGTAATAGCTTTAATAGGAGGACTTATAGGTAGTTTATTTACTTATGTTGCTTTAGATCATAAGATTGATAGTTTAATGGGAACTTCAAGTGATGGATCTAGTACAGTTAAATCTTATGAGTTTACAAGTGTAGAGAATCCTGTGGTTGCAATTGCTGAAAATGTTGGTCCATCAATAGTTGGAGTAAAAGTAAGTTATGTGTCTCAAGATATATTTGGCTCTTTATCAGAAGCAGATGAGGAGGGATCAGGTATAATTTATAAAGAGGATGGATATATAATAACAAATTATCACGTTATAGAATCGGCTATTAATAATTCAACTGCTAAAGTAATTGTAACATTCCCAAATTCTGAAGAAGAGGTAGAGGCAACAATAGTTGGAGGAGATGAAACTACAGATCTTGCAGTTATAAAAATAAATAAAACAGGACTTACTGCTGCTAAAATAGGAAAATCTTCTGATTTAAAAGTAGGTGAGTTAGCCGTTGCCATAGGAAATCCATTAGGTCAAGAATTTGCTGGTAGTGTTACAGTTGGATATATATCTGCATTAAATAGACAAATTACAACTGATGGAAGAACATATAAATTAATTCAAACTGATGCAGCAATAAATCCTGGAAACAGTGGTGGTGCTTTAGTTAATTCTTCAGGGGAGGTAATAGGTATTAATACTGTAAAAATAGGTGCAACAGAAGTTGAAGGCTTAGGCTTTGCTATACCAACTGATGATGCAATAACAATTATAGATGAATTGATATCAAAAGGAAAAATAGAAAGGCCATTTATTGGTATATCTGGAATAGATATAGATGAATCTACCGCTAGAAGAAATAATTTAACTACTGGAATATATATTGCTCAAGTTTCTGCAAATACTCCAGCTGCTCAAGCAGGTCTTCAAAGAGGTGACATTATAATAGGAGTAGATGATAAGGAAATAAAAACAATGGAAGAGTTAAATGAATATAAAAATACTAAGAAAATTGGAGATAAAATTAAACTTAAAGTAATACGTGCCTCAAAAGAACAAGAAGTAGAAATTACTCTTGCTAGTGATGCAACTAATACAGCGATTACTAATTCAACTAATAGAAATTAAATATTATTCAAATTATATTGAAGTGCAATAGTTACTTTGCATTTCAATGTTTTTGTAAAATCCACAATATATAAATACTTAAGATTAAAAAAAGATACTATTTGACAAGAATATAAATGGTATGATATACTAAATTCAATTAATAAAAACTTAAAAAATAATTTTTTTAGGAGGAAAAAATATGTTGGTTATAAACATTTTGATGATAGTATCGTTTATTTTTACAATTATTGGATTGATAATAGCTATATTTGCTTATATAATGTATAAAAAAACTTTTGAGATAAAATATGCTATATGGATAAGAAATACATGGATGTTATTAATAATAGCATTTCTTTTATTTTGTATTGGTTTTTATTTAGATGGGCATATTATAAAACCAGCGTAATTCTACGCTGGTTTTAAGTTTCATATTAAAATTTTTCTTTTAATCTATTAAGTTGAAAACGATATTCTTCTTCTGTAAGTAAAGTTTCATCTATATTATCACAACCCATACTGTGAATAAGGTAGTAATCTTTTTTTGACCTTAGAATTTCTCTAAAAACTATATTTTGTTCAAATAAACAATCATATGCCTTTGTAATTAGTTTTGTATAATCTTTACTATTTCTTTTTATTCTTTTTCCATTCCAATATATATATCCTTCTTTTCTCCAATCATTTAGGCCTAATCGTAATTTATATGCCATCATACCTGAGTAGTTTGAACAAATAGCTTGTTGCATCTCTTTATTGTCTACTCTAAGAGACTGGATAAAACTTTCCATAGATAAACAAAGTATACCATCAATTATAAATTTATGAGGAAATAAATTAGATAATGGTGCGGAACTATTACTTTTATAAGAGATATCTAGAGTATCAGTATTAGTGCTTTTCCAATTACAATTTGGACATATATAAAATGATTCAAAAATATTAGTGGTAAGAATTGCTTTTTTTGAGCATACAGGACACATTAAAGTTTTTTTCATAAATAGTCTCTCCTTTATTAAAAATTAAGTTTATAAAAGCTAGTTACATTATATAATTGTATTATTTATTTGTCAACAACTAAGAAAATATAAAAACTTTATTTGGTATAGAACTTATTGTTATTATTCTATTTGATATTTAGGTGATTTTAGTATATAATGTAGCAGTATGAATGTTAAGGTGACAAGATGGGAAAAAAAGTTATAATAGCAGAAAAACCAAGTGTAGCTAGAGAATTTGCCAAAGTTTTAAAAATAGATGGTAGAAATAACGATGGATATATTGAGTCTAATGATTATATAGTAACTTGGTGTGTTGGACATTTAGTTACTATGAGTTATCCCGAAAAATATGATGAAAATCTAAAATTTTGGAGCTTAAAAACTTTACCTTTTATACCAAAAGAGTTTAAATATGAGGTTATAGAATCTGTACAAAAACAATTTAATATAGTAAAAAAAATACTTACTAGAGATGATGTTAATTGCATATATGTATGTACTGACTCTGGGCGAGAGGGAGAATATATATATAGATTAATTGATAATATGGTAGGCTGTCCAAATAAAGAGAAAAGACGTGTTTGGATAGATTCACAAACAGAAGAGGCGATACTTGAAGGTATAAAGCAAGCTAAACTTTTAGAAGAATATAATTCATTGTCTGATGCAGCGTATTTAAGAGCTAAAGAGGATTATTTAATAGGTATAAATTTTTCTAGGTTACTTTCACTTACTTTTGGTAAAGAGTTAGCTAGAAAATTAGATGAGCCTAAGGCTGTTATATCAATAGGTAGGGTAATGACATGTGTTTTAGGAATGATTGTAAAAAGAGAAAGAGAGATAAGAAATTTTAAGAAAGTTAATTTTTATAAAATACAAGGAACTTTTGAATATGAAGGACAAGATATTGTAGGAGATTTTAAGGTAGTAGAAGGTTCTTGTGTGTATGAATCAAATAAATTATATAATGAAACAGGATTTAAGAAAAAAGAAGACGCTACAAATTTTATTAAGTATTTAAAATCTAAAGATAATCAGGCAGTAGTAAAAAGTATCTCAAAGAAGAAACAAAAGGAAAATCCACCATTATTATTTAACTTGGCAGAGATACAGAATCAATGTAGTAAAAAATTTAAAATAAGTCCAGATGAGACTTTAAATATAATTCAGGAATTATATGAAAAAAAACTTGTAACATATCCAAGAACTGATGCTAGAGTACTTTCAAGTTCGGTTGCTAAAGAAATAACTAAAAACTTAAATGGTTTATTAAAATCTCCACTTGATATTAGTATAAAAAAATATCTTGATAAAATGGTAAAAGAAAGGTATAGTACTAATTTACAGAAAACAAAGTATGTAGATGATTCAAAGATAACGGATCACTATGCAATTATTCCGACAGGGCAAGGTTTTGAAAATTATAATAAACTAAAAGAATTACAAAGAGATATTTATCATTTAATTGTTAAAAGATTTTTAAGTATATTCTATCCTCCAGCAGAGTATAGTAGATTGTCTGTGTCATTATCTTTGGCTAATGAAGAGTTTAATAATTCAAGTAAGGTTTGTATAAAGCAAGGATATATGGAAGTATTAAAAGATGAAAAAGATGTGAAGGATAAAGAGGAGAATAAAAAGAATAATTTAGAGATATTTACTAATTTAAAAAAAGGTGATAAATTAACTTTGATTGATCTAAAGCTAAAAGAAGGAGAGACTTCACCACCATCTAGATATTCCTCTGGTTCTATTATTCTTGCTATGGAAAATGCCGGGAAACTTATAGAAGACGAAAATTTAAGAGAACAAATAAAGGGAAGTGGCATTGGTACAAGTGCTACAAGAGCAGAAATAATAAAGAAATTAGAAAGAATAGAATATATTTCTGCAAATAAGAAGACGCAAATTTTAACTCCTACTAAAAAGGGAGAAGAAATATATGATATTGTTTTAAAAACTTTGCCAGATATGTTAAATCCTGAACTTACTGCTAGTTGGGAGAAAGGATTAACAATGGTTGCTCAAAAACAAATCAAATCAGAGGACTTTATGACCAAATTAGAAAACTACATTTCTGTAAGAGTACAAAAATTTAAAAAAGCAATAAATGAATATTATTATTATGGTTTTTAAATATAATTAAAGTTGCTAAACGATATATGGGTAAAAAAGATAACAAATTTAACTTAATAAATTTAGTATATACTATATTTTTCTTGATTTTTTATTAATTTGTTGTATAATATTACTATGAGTTTTCAAGGAGGATTTTTTTATATGGATTTTAATTTATTAGAAGAAAAAATGAATAAGTCAATAGATTATTTAAAAGATGAACTTTCTAACATTAGGGCAGGCAGAGCAAATCCTGCAATATTAAACAAAGTTATGGTAGATTATTATGGTATGCAAACTCCAATAAATCAGGTTGGAACGATATCTGTTCCAGAAGCAAGACAAATATTGGTTACACCTTGGGATAGATCTGTTATAGTTGCTGTAGAAAAAGCAATACAAAAAGCTGATCTTGGGGTAAATCCGATTAATGATGGTAATGCTATTAGAATTGTATTTCCAGAATTAACTGAGGATAGAAGAAAAGAATTGTCAAAAGAAGTAAAGGCAATTGGTGAGGATGCAAAAGTAGCTATAAGGAATACAAGGAGAGACGCTATGGATGAAGTTAAAGCAAGTCAAAAGTCTTCAGAAATAACTGAAGATGAGTTGAAAAATCTTGAAGATAAAATACAAAAGATAACAGATAAGTTTATTGCAAATGTAGAAAGTATTATATCTGAAAAAGAAAAAGAAATAATGGAAGTATAAAGAAGAGGATTGATGCCCGTGAAAACTAGAATAATTTCAGGAGTAGTATACTTTGTATTTTTAGCTGCTATATTAGTGCTAAACATACCTATAGTTGATACTATAGTAGTTGTATCCATTTCTTTACTCGGTGTGTACGAATACATAAAAGCTTTTAAATCAGCTGGATATAATCCTATATCATGGATTGGATATTTAGGATGCTTAACTTTATTTTCTATGGGAGGCTTTGTAAATAATGCTGATAAAATTTTATGTTTAAGGATTGCACTTCCAGTAATAATAATAGCAGTCTTTATGTATGCTATCCTAACAAATTTAAAATTTAATATTATTGATATCATGATAACTTGTTTTTCACTTGTATTAATACCTTTTATGTTTTCTTTTATAAAGTTAATATTGATGATGGAAAATGGTAGATTATTGATTTGGTTTGTTTTACTTGGTGCTTTTGCTTCTGATATAATGGCATATTTCATTGGTTCAAAGTTTGGAAAAAAGAAACTTTGTCCTGATATTAGTCCTAAAAAAACTGTTGAAGGTTCCATAGCTGGTATTATAGGAGTAGTAATTTCATATATTATATTAACGATTATTGCAAATGTGTATTTTGAATTAAATCTTAATTTATTGGTAATAATAATATCAGCAATAGTAATCGCGATTGTTGGTCAATTTGGGGATTTAACCGCATCTGCTATAAAAAGATTTTGTAAAATAAAAGATTTTGGATCAATAATGCCTGGACATGGAGGAATTCTTGATAGGTTAGATAGCGTGATGTTTGTTGCACCAGTTGTATACATATTGTTTAAAGTATATTTTGGACTATAATAATAGGAGGAATAAATTTGATATCATTTTTAATAACAGTTATAAAATTATTAATAATATTAGGAGTTGTAGCTACTATACATGAGTTTGGACACTTTTTATTTGCTAAACTATTTAAAATGGGAGTTAATGAATTTTCTATTGGTTTTGGACCTAAGATTGTTCAAAAAAAATTTAAAGATACTATGTATTCTCTAAGATGTATACCTCTTGGAGGATATTGTGCAATTGAAGGTGAAGATGGAGATTCACAAAGAGAGGATTCATTTGCTAATAAAAGTGCTTTTGCAAAAATTATAGTATTAATAGCTGGAGTTTTGTTTAATGCTATATTAGCTGCTGTGATTTTTATTTCAATAGGATTTGCAACTAATACATATAATACTAAACTAACAAATATTGAAGAAAATTCTGTACTTTCTCAAGCTGGGTTACAAGTTGGTGATGAGATATATTCTGTAAATGGTGACAGAGTTCATTTAGCAGATGATTTAATGTCAAAACGTTCAGATTTTCCAAATGACGTTCAAATAGAGTACATAAGAAATGATGAAAAATATACGACTACAATTAAAGATGCAACTAAAAATATAGGATATATTGGTGTATCATTTTTAATAAATACAGAAGGAACGGATGTAACAAATCAAGTTGAAATGATAGCTTCTGGAGGAGCTGCTGCTGAAGCAGGTTTAAAAGCACAAGATAAAATATTAGCTATTAATGGTACTCAAACTAATAATTCTACAGATATTGTAAATATAGTTAGAGATAACGCTGGAAATTCTTTAAACTTTACTATAGAGCGTGATGGTCAAGTAATTGAAAAAACTCTTGTACCTAAAACACAAAGATATTTTGATTTAGGCTCTTTTGCTACAGAAAAAGTTGAGCCAAATTTAAAATTTGCAATGTATTCTGCGATAAATAATTTTACAAGTATAATAGGATCATATGTAGATTTATTTAAAGGAAATGTTAGTGTAAATGAGATGTCTGGTATAGTGGGGATTGGTGAAGTAGTATCAAAAACAGAAGGAATACTTTCGTTTTTAAATTTACTTGGTATAATTAGTTTAGCGGTTGGAGTAGCAAATATAATGCCATTTCCGCCTCTTGATGGTGGAAAGATAGTTATTGTTTTAATTGAAACAATAACAAGAAAAAAAGTTCCACTAAAAGTAGAAGCAATAATATCATATATTGGTTTTGCACTTTTGATAGTATTGACTTTGTTTGTTACATATAACGATATTGTAAGAATTATATAAACTAGGTACCTCTTGTAGGTTACCTAGTTTTTGGCTATTATTTTGCCATATATAAAAAAGGAGAAGAAAATTGATTAGTATAGATTGTTTAAAAGAATATATAGAACAACTAAAAAATGTTATAGAAATTAAGCAAGAGTTTAGTGGTCATTCATCTGCCTATAGGTATATATTAAAATATAATAATAATAATAGATTTTTAAAATTATATAATGGTAATAGAGTTGAGAATATAAAATATATTGATAAAATATATTGTGATTTAAAGATAGATACTGCTAAGGTTATTAAAACTCAATATATAACGCAACTAGATAAAACGTATGTTATATATGAATATATAGAGGGAGAAACTTTGAAAGAATTAACTAAAAAGTTAAGTGAAAAAGAATTAGAAGATATAGGAAAAGAGGTGGGAAAACAATTACAAAAATTTAATAAAATAATCGGAGATACAATAACAGTACAAAAAAATCTTGAAGAAGAACTGAATAGTTTAATGGATAAATCTAGAAATTTAAAAATATATTATGAACAAAGTACAAAAAAAGAATTACCATATATAGATTTAGATAAATTATTTGTTAATATTAATGATCTAAAAAAATATGTGTATATGCAAAATCCTATATTTATTCATAACGATATAAATTTAGGAAATGTTATTACTAAAAATTCTAAGCCATATTTTATAGATACAGATGGTGGAAAGATAAAGTATAGGGCTTTAAATTTTAGGGGAAATTGTTGGTATGGGTATAAAGGGGACAATATACTTAGAGAAAGAGCTATATATAGAGGAATATATAAAGGTCTTTTTAATGATGATATTCCTTTAGGGTTTCATAAGGAATTAGCATTTACTATGATTTATGAATTTATGTTAAGATTGATAAGATACCCAGAAGATATTAAACAAATAGAATATTCTTTTTATACATTTAAGCATATTTTCGATTTAACAAACTATTTTGTTGATTATACTTTTGATTGGTTTTATATGTAGTTTTGTTATATATAGATATATTGTTAATAATATAATAAAAATGTAAATAGATAATAATTTTGTTGAAAAATGTTTTAATATATACTCCTGTTTTTAACAGTTAAAAAAAATAAAAAGCCTGCAATACATTGATATATATGTTTTGTAGGTTTCATTAGTGAATTTTATAATGACGTAAGTTATTTTAATATTAATAAATTTTTACTCTAAATTAAAGTCATAATTATTATTTAAATCAGTTGATGTTTCATTTTTTAAAAATGTTTAAATTCTATTTCTTCAATTTTATATATAATATAATTTATCTTGTATATACGTTTAGTATATTTTGTAATATTTTCAAATTTTAAAAAAGTATACAAAAAAGCAAAGTTTTTTCATAATTTTGAAAAAACTTGACTATAATATTAAAAAATAGTATAATTATTATAGTTAGGAGGAGATTCTATGGAAAAAATAAATAGAGATAATTATTTATCTATATTAAAAAATTTCAAAGATCAAAAAATAATAAAGATTATAACGGGAATTAGAAGATGTGGGAAATCTACATTATTAGAAATATATCAAGACTATTTGAGAAATAATGGAGTAGAAAATAATCAAATAATATCTATAAATTTTGAAGATGCAGATTATGAAGAATTTCAAGATAGAAAAAAATTGTATGAACATATAAAAGCAAAATTAGTTAAAGGGAAAAAGACTTATGTATTTTTAGATGAAATTCAAAATGTAGACGAATTTGAGAAAACAGTAGACAGTTTATATATAAATAAAGATGTTGATTTATATATAACTGGGTCAAATGCCTGGCTTTTATCTTCAGAATTAGCAACATTACTTACAGGAAGGTATATTGAAATAAAAATGTTACCATTATCATTTAAAGAGTATATATCTGCTTTTGAAGATAAAACAGATATATCAAGAAAGTTTAGAGATTACTTACGATATAGTTCATTTCCACAATCAATTGAATTATTTAAAATTAATCCAGAAAATATTAATTTGTTTTTAGATGGAATATACAATACAATTTTATTTAAGGATGTAATGCAAAGAAAAGGAATAACAGATAAAAACACTTTAGAAAGAGTAACTAAGTATTTATATGATAACATAGGAAATAGAACTAGTATGAAAAGCATAAGTGATAATATTGAAGGTGTGGAAAAGAATTCATCTTACAATACAATTTCAAATTATGTAGATGCAATTATAGATAGTTATTTAATATTTAAAGCTAATAGATATGATATAAAAGGAAAAGAATATTTGAAAACACAAGAAAAATACTATGCAGTAGATATAGGATTAAGATACTATATGTTAGGTCAAGGCTCTGGTAGAGATATGGGACATATATTAGAAAATGTGGTATATCTTGAATTGTTAAGACGAGGATATAAAGTATATATAGGAAAGTATGACGAATTAGAAGTCGATTTTGTTGCTAAAAAGCCTGAAAATACAGTTTATTATCAAGTCGCATTAACAACTAGATCAGAAGGAGAAGAAGAAAATAAGATTTTAGATAGAGAGTTAATGCCTTTAAAGAAAATAAATGATAATTATCCTAAATATATTTTGACTTTAGATGATGACTTAGATGTTGACTTTGATGGAATAAAAAAGATAAATGTATTAGATTGGTTACTTAAGGAGAAAGATTGATTTAAATAAGTAAGAGAAAAATGACATGATTAGATAATTGTGGCAACATTATAATATTTCTTGGGGCTAGAATAGGGTATATAAAGAAGTTTATATGCGTTTTATTGATAAAATAAAATTTAAAGTTAAAATAATTGAGATATTATCATAATTATTAATAGTGCTAAGAAAAAATATAAATATTTTGAAATTGAAAATAATATTTTGAGTATGTTGTGTAATATAACGCATTTTTAATAATTTTAGAATATAATTTAAATTATAAAAAATTTATTTTTGTTTTACTTGTATATTGCATTATTCATTTGCAATATACAGGTATAATCTATCTGTATAATATTACTTTTTCTTTAGAAATGTAAATAGATAATAATTTTGTTGAAAAATGTTTTAATATATATTATTATATATTTGGAGGAATAAAAATATGAAAAAGAGAAAAATATCCTATATATCTTTAGCTATTATGGTGGTTGTACTGATTATAGTTATTTCTGTTATAATTTGTATTAGTAATGATAATAGTGAATTAAAAAGTATAAAATCAGAAAAGCAATTATTAAAGATATACCAAGGTGAAAATAACGACTTAAAGGAATTTGTTGTAAAAGCTATATCAATGCCTTTTAGCTTTTTTGTGAATGAGTGGAATACGAAACATGCTTATGATAGTGATATGTATAATTCTAATTCTTTTGGACCGCTGTCTTTAGATACAGCGTCTTCTTCAGGTAGTGCATCAGAAACTACTTCATCAAAGGATTATTCTAAAACTAATATACAAGTTGAAAATGTTGATGAGGCTGATATTACTAAAACAGATGGAGATTATATATATTCTATTTCTGAAAATAATGTGATAATAACTGATGTTAGAGATCCAGGCAATATTAAAATAGCTAAAACTATTACAGAGAATGATGAAAGTTATCCAGAAGATTTAATATTATATAATGATAAACTTATTACTATATCTAGTACAAGTAGTTCTAGTTATAATAAGTATTTAAGTAATACAATAGTTAGAGTTTATGATATAACTAATAAATCTAATCCTTTGATTTTAAAGGAATTTGAACTTATTGAACCTTATTATACATCTAGGTGTATAGGAAATAAACTATATGTAATTGCTTCAGGAAGGTTAAGAGAAAATGATGATAAAATAGATACTTATTATATAGAAGATAATACTAGAAAAGAAATGCAATTAGGAAGTATTAAATATTTAGATGATATAAAAACTAATAAACAAACGTTAATTTCTACTGTAAATCTTGATAATATAAATGAGGATATTAATTTGACATCGTATTTGATAGATATTTCAAATGCATATGTATCTGAAAATAATATATATTTAGTAGATGAGGAATATAACTATAATGATTATGTACCACCAATTAGTTCTTTGTTTACTTTAAAGGGAGCAATTGGTCCCTTTATTTATGAATATGATGAAGATAGAGGATATGAAACTAAAATATATAAGTTTAGTATATTAGAAGATGGTAACGTTAGATATGATGTAAATACTAATACTAAAGGAAAAATAATAAATCAATATTCATTAGATGAATCTAATGCACATTTAAGAATTGCTTTGTATGATAGTGATGGATCTAGAATAGAAATATTTGATGAGAAGTTAAATAAAATAGGTGAATCAGAACCTGTAGCAAAAGGAGAAACTATGTATTCTTCAAGGTTTATTGGTGATAAAGTATATTTTGTTACATATAAAACAATGGATCCGTTATTTGTGGTAGATATAAGTGATGAAACATTACCAAAAGTATTAGGTAAATTAAAAATTCCAGGATATAGTACATATTTACATCCTTATGACGATACTCATTTAATTGGAATTGGAATGGAAACAGAAGAGGTTGTAAATAGAAATTCAAATGGTAAGGTGACTTCGACTACTTCTAGAGTTATAGGAATGAAAATGGCACTGTTTGATATTTCTGATGTAAATAATCCTAGACAAATATCAAGTACTGTAATTGGAGATAGAAGAACTACTTCTGCGATATTAACAAATCCTAAAGCATTATTATTTTCAAAAGAAAAATCATTAATTGCAATTCCTGTTAACAATTATAGTGAAGATTTCGGATATACAAATTTAGATCAGACTTATTCTACTCTAATTGACTCTTATAAGAATTATAATAAATCAAGAATTTCTGAAGGATATGTTGTGTATAACATTGATATAGAAAATGGATTTTCGTTAAAAGGTATAATAACTCATGATATTCAGAATAATATATCTAATTCGTCATTTAGCTATTATGCATCAACTAAGTTATTAAGAGGTTTATATATTGATAATAATCTATACACAGTGTCTGAAACTGCTGTAAAAGTTAATGGTTTAGATGATTTAGAATTAATTGATGAAATAAAAATTGAATAGGGGGATTAAATATATGAGTGAAATTAATAAAAGTAAAACAGGAATGCATATTGCATCTTTTATACTAGGTATAATTTCTGTAGTATCAGTATTATTTTGGTATATAACAATTCCAACAGGAATTCTAGCTATTGTTTTTGGAGTAAAATCTATAAAAAAGATAGGAAGTAAACTTGGAAAAACAGGTATGATACTCGGCATTATTGGACTTTCACTTTTTGTATTCATATATATAAGTTTAGTATTAATAATAATTTTATCAGGACTGTAGAAATATATTTTAAAAGATATAGGAGAATTATATTATTAATAAAAAGTATATAAGAGATATTAGTATAATGAAAAAAATTACAACCACCAATTCGGTGGTTGTAATTTAGTTTATATGTGCTCTTGAAGAAAACTTAATTTGACAGTTACTGTCAATTAAATAAGTATTTTTTTCACATATAATTTTTCCATATGCAACATGAGAATAAGAGGTGAATTCAAGTAGTTTTTCTACAGTTTTTAAATTTCCTATATAGGTAATATTTGTAGAATATACTATTACTTTATCGTCTTTTTTTAATGCTATAATTTTACCCGATAGATATGAATAGTTGGAACAACCAAATAAAATTATATTATCTTTATATCCAAAATCATATTCTAAATTCCTTATTCCTATCCATGAGCCATTTGGAATGTGTATAACACTATCATAATAAGTTGTAGTCATAATAATACCTCCAATCGAAAAGTATTTTATTATTTTTTTATTTAATATATTATATGTTCATATATAGTATATAATGACATTTTTAAATAAAAAAGTAAAAAATAATCATAAAAATAAAGTAGACAAGTATAATATTAATATAAAGGTTATTATTAAGGAGGAAATATGCAATATATAGTATTGATATTTACAGTAATAGCAATGATTATAGTAGCAAGATTACTTGCTTGGCCATTAAAGAAAATTTTAAAATTAATATTGAATATAGTAATTGGATTGTGTTTGATTTTACTTGTTAATGTTTTTGGTGCAAGTATTGGTTTAACTATTCCATTTAATATTGTTACAGCCTTAGTTGCAGGAATACTTGGTGTACCTGGAGTTATTGTATTGATAATATTACACTATATTTTTTAATATTTAACTTTAATTTTAAACATATTGTATATTAGATAAAATTTTGGAGAAAATACTAATAAAAATTGTTATTTTTGGAGGTATTATGATAAAACAAGATTTTAAAAAATATATAATATGTTTTTTTTCATGTTTTATACTATTAATTATGTTATATGTTTCAATTAACTATAATAATACATTTAAAACATTAACAGAAAATATAAAAAATAAAGTTATAGCAGCAAAAACTGATGAAAGTTCAACATCTACAGATAAAGCTTCTACTGGTGATATGGTGGATTTGTTAGCCAGACTTATAAACGGAGAAGCAAGAGGAGAACCATATGAAGGTCAAGTTGCGGTTGGAGCGGTTGTATTAAATAGAGTTAAAAGTTCTGAATTTCCTAATACAATATCCGCCGTAATATATCAAAAAAATCAATTTTCTTGTATTAAAGATGGTCAATTTAATAAACCAATAGATAAAAATTCGACTGTGTATAAAGCTGCACAAGAAGCTATAAATGGATCTGATCCAAGTAATGGAGCGTTGTTTTTTTATAATCCTAAAACAGCTAAAAGTAAATGGCTATTTTCTTTAAAAACAGTAGCAACAATTGGAAATCATAGATTTGCAGTAGGTGATTAAAATGATAGAAAAATTTGAAAAAAAAGTAAATACATTAAAAAGAAAAATTAATAAGAAAGCCTTAGGTGTGGGAGTATTTATGATATTTGCTGCCTTAAGTATTTTTGCTGTAGAGATGACTAATAATTTTAAGCGTCAAAAACAAACTGCACAAGATGAGTATAATAGGGCAATGTATGAGATGGTTGGTTATATTAGTAATGTAGAAACAGAATTGGCTAAATTACAAATAACAAATACTCCTAAAATGACCACAACAACATTAGCAAGTATATGGAAACAGGCTAACTTAGCTAAAGAAAACTTAGAAGAACTACCATCTAGCCAAAATGCTATGTCAAAAGCTTCTAAATATTTAACACAAGTTAGTGATTATGCTTATTCTTTGTTAAAGAAGACCTCACAAAATGAGAAGATTACTGATGAAGAGTATCAAAATATTAAAGAAATATATGATAGTTCTAAAGAACTTGGTAGTGTTATGACAGAAATTTATAACGACTTAAATGAGGGCAGAATTAAATGGGATGAACTTGAAAAGGTAAGTGACGAGAAATTAAGTGATAGCCAAGTTGCTACATCAGTTGCAAATATTGAAAAAATAGGAAAAACATTTCAGGAGTTTGAGGGGCTTATATATGATGGGGCGTTTTCAGATCATTTACTTACTCAAGATCCAAAATCTTTATCAGAAAATCAGGTTACTTCAGATCAAGCAAAAGAGAATATAATTAATATATTTGGCAGCGAGAATATAGAATATATAAATACTCAAGAAGAATCAAGTGGTAGAATAGATTTATATAATTTTACGGTGAAGATTAAAGAAGAGGAAGTTGAAAAAAATATTAGTATGACTAAAAGAGATGGAAAGATGTACCTTATGATTAGTGATAGAGAAGTAAAAGAAGAAAAAATATCTATGGAAGAAGCTGAAAAAAAAGGAATTGAATTCTTAAAAAAAATAGGTATTGATAATGTAAAAGAAACTTATTATTTAAAAACAGAAAATTTTGCAACTATAAATTATGCTGCTCTTCAAGATAATGTTGTATTATATCCTGATTTAGTAAAGGTAAAAATCGCACTTGATACTGGAGAGATATGTTCCGTTGAGAGTCAAGGATATATTTTTAATCATACTAAAAGAGATAGTTTAACTCCTAAAATATCTATGGAAGAAGCAAGAAAATCTGTAAATAAGAATTTAGAAATTATAAGTGAAGGAGTTGCTTTAATTCCAACTGAATCTAAGAGTGAGGTTTTAACATATGAATTTAAAGGAAAAATTGATGAAAGAGAATTCTTAATATATATTAATGCTTCAACAGCTCAAGAAGAAAAGATTTTATTAATATTAGAAACAGAAGGTGGTATTTTAACAATGTGATTTAATTTAAAAATGGATTAATAAAAAATTATGTCAAAAAGTTATAAATGCTAAAAATGAATAAAACAAAAATGTTGTGTACAAACTAAAAAATATGATATATAATATACAAATGAATATATTATAACATAGATACATAATATTTTTGGAGGTAACATATATGTTTGATACAAAAGAAAAGGAAAACAAAGCAAAAAAAGGGATAAGTTTAATAGTTCTTGTTATAACAATAATAGTAATAATAATACTTTCAGTAGCGATAATATTAACAATAACAGGAAATAATCCAATATTAAATGCACAAAAAGCAGTAATTCAAAATGATTTAAGAAGTTTTCAAGATAAATTATCATTATATGCTATGGATAAAGAAATAGAAACGCAAGGAGAGTTTGAAATAGAGTCACTGTATGCATATGAAGATGGAATATTATATAATACTAAGTTAGAAGGAGAAAGTGGGAATATATATAGTGTAATACCAGAGATAAAGGGAAGTAAATATGAAGGAAGAATATATATAGAGTTAGGAGAGCTAGTATATAGACCAAACAATTCAAGAGAATATGAGTGGGCAGAAGAAATAGGAGTAAGGATATCAGGATTTATAATAATAGATGGAGTATTACAATCAGTAAATGAGGTAGAAAGTTTGATAGATGAGACTGGAACATTAAAAATACCAAGTATAGTAGAAAAGATAGAAGCTGGAGCATTTTATAATATACCAAATTTAAAAAGATTAATAATACCAGGGACTGTAAAAGAGATAGCAAGTAATGCATTTAGAGGAAATGCCACATTAGAAGAAGTAATAATGGAAGAAGGAGTGGAAATACTAGGAAGTAATGTATTTGATTCATGTACAGCTTTAACAAAGGTAGAATTACCATATAGTGTAATACAGATGGGTGAATGTACATTTATGTACTGTAGAAATTTACAACAAGTAAAGTTTTCAAGTGGAATGAAAAGTATACCTTCATATACTTTTTATGACTGTTATGGTTTAAGTGGTTTTGAAATACCTAATTCAGTAAAAACAATAAGTTCGGGTGCGTTTAATTCATGTAATTCATTAGAAAAATTATATATACCATCAAGTGTAGTTACAATACAGGATAATGCTTTTCCTGGAGCAACAAATGTAAACTTCAC
This sequence comes from uncultured Clostridia bacterium, assembly GCA_944388575.1. GTDB lineage: Bacteria > Bacillota > Clostridia > TANB77 > CAG-465 > CAG-465. The sequence continues at coordinate 29,981 of CALXJF010000001.1, read as the reverse complement.
ATTAGAAGTAGATGAAAACAATCCAAATTATAAAATGATAGGAGATACACTTTTAACAAAGGATGGGACAAAATTACTTCAAATATTTAGAGGAAGTAATATAACAGAGTATTCAGTACCAGAAGGAGTAACAACATTTGGGAGTGGTACTTTTGGAACTTGTATAAATTTAGAAAAAATAGTAATACCAGCAAGTGTAGAGAGCATAAATGGAAATCCATTTAATACTATGAAGAAATTAAGTTACATAGAAGTATCAGAAGCTAATCCTAAATATTCATCAGATGAAGGAGCAATATATAATAAAGATAAAACAGAATTAATATATTGTTTTTCAAAAGAAAGTAAGTATATAGTTAAAGATAGTGTAAAAATATTAAGCTTTACTTCATTTTCTTATAAAACAAATATAGAGGAAATAGTATTACCTAAAGATTTAGAGAGAATTGACGTAAGTAGTTTTAATGAATGTAAAAAATTAAAAGAAATAAAAGTAGGAGCAAATGTGAAGTCTCTTTCATCTATGAGTTTTTATGGACTTGATACTACAAATGTAACAAAAATAATAATAGATGAAAATAATCCGTATTATATAATAGAAAATAATATGTTATTAAATAAAGATAAAACATTATTAATAGATGTATTGAGTAATATAGAAGAAATAATAATACCAGAAGGAGTAAAAGAAATAGGAGGAAATGCATTTCATGCTAATAGAAACTTAAAAAAAGTAGTAATACCTAATACAGTAGAAAAAATAGGAGGATCTTTTAATCATTGTAGTGCATTAGAAAAAATAGAAATACCAAGTAGTGTTACAAGTATATCAACAAGTTGTTTTTCAAATTCTACTAACTTAAAAGAAATAATAGTCCATAGGGAAAAAGATAGTATAACGGGTTCACCATGGGGTTGTGTAGCAGGAAATAAAGCTGTTATTTGGCAACCATAAATATTCTAAATAACTAATATATATATAAATATAATTTTATTACTTTTCTTTTTAAAATATTGACATAGTAACATAATAATTGTAAAATATAAAAATGGAAAGGAAGTGATATTGTTGGTAAATATATATATTACAAATCCAGTATCTGGAAATTTGGATAAAATAAGTGAACCTATAAAGGGTTGCTGGATTAATATGGTAAAACCTACTGAGGATGAGATAAAATTAGTTTGTAATAAAGTAGGAGTGGAGGAACAATTGTTAAGATATCCTCTTGATATTGCCGAAAAAGCTCATGTAGATATAGAAGATGACGCAGTTCTAATTGTAGTAGATTCTCCATTTACAGAATTTAAAGGAGAAGATAAAATATATACAACATTACCTATTGGTATGATTTTAGTTAGAGATGATATATTTATAACGATATCGCAAGAAGAGATAGATTGTATAAAAGGCATAATTAATAGAGATAATGCATATAAAATTCATACAGATAAGAAATCAAGATTTGTTTTTCAAGTCTTGTATGATATAGCACAAGATTATATAAGATATTTAACATATATTAATAAAGATCTTGAAGTATTTGAATCTCAAATGGAAAAGACAATGAGAAATAAAGAACTACTTAAAATAATGAAATTTGAAAAAAGTATGATATATTTTAATGCTTCTGTAAAAGGCAATCAAGTTGTTTTAGAAAAATTAAATAGAGGCAAGGCAATAAAATTGTATGATGAAGATGAAGACATTTTAGAAGATACTATGATTGAAAATAGACAGGCAATAGAAATGATTCAAACGTATAGCGAAATTCTAAATGGAATTGTTGATATGTTTGGCACTATAGTTTCTAATAATTTAAATATTGTCATGAAGTTTTTAACTTCAATTACAATATTAATTGCTCTGCCGACTTTGGTTTCTGGTATACTTGGAATGAATGTAGATTTTCCATTTAATACAGGTGTAGCTGGATTTTGGGGAGTTATAGCTGTTGCTATTCTTGTAACACTTATTGCAACATTATTGTTAAAGAAAAAAGATATGATGTAGAAAGAAGGTGAGTAATATGCCAAAATATTATAAATATAGATGTTCAAAATGTGGATATACTTTTGATGAATCTAAACCAGGTGAACCACTTCTTAGAGATTTAGATGAATGTCCAAAGTGTGGTAGAGATAAAAAATATTTTGATGAAGTTGACGATGATGATGAATAAAAATAAAAGTTTTATATAGGGAATGGAGTTATAAAAACACATTCCTTTATTTTATATTAAGATATGAGGTAAACATATATTATGAATAAGTTTATTTTTATGGATAATAGGATGAGAGAATTTGAGAGAAATTATTTGAAAAATATGGGATATGAGTTGATTGAAATACCTACAAATAAGAATATTTATAATGAAATCTCTTCTCATGTAGATATTTTTGTGACTAAAATAAATGATAAGCTTTTTGTGGAACCTACATTATATCATTGGTTACAAAAAAAAGGAATAAATAATAAGAATATTATTAGTGGTTGTTTTAGTGTAAAAGGTAAGTATCCGTTTGATATACCATATAATTTGTGTCAAATTGGAAATAATGTAATACACAATTTTAAATATACAGATCCTATAATATTAGATTATATTAATGAACAAGGATTAAATAAAATCAATATAAATCAAGGTTATTCGAATTGTTCTATAGCTGTTATTTCTGAAAATAGTGCAATTGTTACCGATAAAAAAATTGCAAAAAAGTTAGAAAATAATAACATAGATGTATTGTGTATAAGTAAAAAAGTAGATATAAAATTGTTGACCGATTTAAATGAATACTCAAATATGAAAGGATTTATAGGTGGTTGTATTTCTAGATTACAAAATAAAGTTATTTTTTGGGGGGATTTAAACAATATAAAAGATAAAAAAAATATAATAGAGTTTATTGATAAAAAAAATCTTGAATTGATAGAATTTAAAAAGTCTGAATTAATAGATTACGGAGGGGTTGTTGGCATAATTTTGAAACTGTGATATAATTAAATTAGTAAATTTGGAAGGAGGGTATAAGATTTTATACCCAATTTAGATTAATAAGAGGAGGATTTTTTATGAACTACTATGAACAAGGTGCCGTTGCAACAAATGGTTTTGATTCATTTTTATCCGGTATGAGTGTATTTATGTACATAATATGTATAACATTATCAATAATTGCAATGTATCGGTTATTTAAAATGGCCGGAGTGTCGCCGGCTTGGAAAGCTTTTATTCCTTTATTTAATGTTATTACGTTACTTAAGGTAATAAACATGAGATGGTGGACTATCATATTTATGTTTATACCTTTTATCAACTTTATATATTATATGGTTTTTAGCTACAAATTAGCAAAATCATATAATAGAGGTTTTGGGATGACTTTAGCTCTTATAATTTGCCCTCCAGTGGCAATGCTTATAATGGCATTTTCATCAAAAACTAAGTACGTTAGGTAAAAACAAGGCGTGAACAGTAATTTTGTTCACGCCTTAAATTTTTCTATAAAATTTAGTTTTTATATTATAAAATTTTTGTTGATAATATTTAGTTAATTTGATATAATATGTCAGAATACAAACATAGGTTTATATATAAAGAGAGGATGTATTATGGAAGAATTATTAAATGATTTAAATGATAAACAAAAAGAAGCCGTTGAGTATTTAGATGGGCCATTATTGATTTTGGCAGGAGCAGGATCTGGAAAAACTAGGGTGTTAACATATAAAATTGCATATTTATTAGATAAGAAGATAGTTAAACCATGGGAAATCTTGGCTATTACATTTACTAATAAAGCAGCAAAAGAGATGAAACAAAGAGCCGCAAACTTAATTGGTGAAGATGCAAATGATGTTTGGCTTGGTACTTTTCATTCTGTTTGTGTAAGAATATTAAGAAGAGAAATAGGCTTACTTGGTTATGGTACAGATTTTAATATATTTGATGAATTAGATAAAGAAAAGGTAATAAAAGAAGTATTGAAGAAATTAAATATAGATGATAAACAATATCCAGTTTCACTAATAAAATATGAGATTAGTAAATCAAAAGATGCTATGAAAGACTATAAAAAATACAAAGAAGAAGTGATTGGTGATTATAGAAGAGAAAAAATAGCTGATATTTATGAGTTGTATCAAAAAACTTTAATGCAAAACAATGCAATTGATTTTGACGATATAATTATGCTTACAGTTAGAGTATTTTTAGAAAATCCTGATAGATTAGTATATTATCAATCAAAATTTAAATATTTACTTGTAGATGAATATCAAGATACAAATAGAATTCAATTTTTACTTATTAATCTATTGTCTTCGGCACATGGAAATATTTGCGTGGTTGGAGATGAATCTCAAAGTATTTATGGATTTAGGGGTGCAGATATATCTAATATTTTAAATTTTGAAAAGGAATTTCCAAATGCTAAAATAGTTAAATTAGAGGAGAATTATAGAAGTACTCAAAATATATTAAATGCTGCAAATGAAGTTATAAAACATAATAAGTCCAAATTAGATAAGAAACTTTGGACAGGTAATGATGAGGGTAATAAAATAGAATATAAAACACTTGGTAATGAATATGAAGAGGTAGAATATATAGTTGACACAATAGATAATATATGTAGAACTGAAAAAATGACATATGCGGATTTTGCTGTTTTGTTTAGAACAAATGCTCAAGCTCGTGTTTTAGAAGAGGTTTTTATGAGATCTGGAACTCCATATAGGTTGATTGGAGGACTTAAATTCTATTCTAGAAAAGAAATAAAAGATTTAACTAGTTATTTAAAATTAGTTCAAAATAAAAATGATAATATAGCATTAAAGAGAATAATTAATGAACCTAAAAGGGGAATAGGAGATACTGCATTAGATAAACTTGATAAGATGGCAGAAGAAAAAGGTGTATCTATATTTGAACTTATTCAAGATAGTGACAATTTAGTTGGTATTAGAAGTGCTGGAAATATTATTATGTTTAGGGATATGATTAACTCACTTATTGCTAGAAAAGATGAGTTATCTGTGTCAGATTTAATGAAACTTACTTTAAAAGAATCTGGTTATGAAGATATGCTAAATGCAGAACAAACTAAAGAAACAGAAATGAGATTTGAAAACTTAATGGAATTTATTGGAGTAGCTATGGAGTTTGAAAAAGAAAGTGCAGATAATTCATTAGGTGATTTTTTAGAAAGTATTGCATTAGTTTCTGATGTTGATAAACTAGAGGAAAGTGCTGAGGCGGTAACACTTATGACAATGCATAGTGCTAAAGGTCTTGAATTTAATGTAGTTTTTTTAGTTGGAATGGAGGAAGGGCTATTTCCTTCAAAGAGATCAATTGAAGAAGATGAAGCTTGCGAAGAAGAAAGAAGACTTTGTTATGTTGGAATAACAAGGGCAAAAAAGAAACTTATTATAACAAATGTTTCTAAAAGAACTCTGTATGGTTCTACTACGTATTCTATTCCATCAAGATTTATATCTGAAATTCCACAGGAATTATTTGATGATAAATCACAAGAGAATTTCTCTTTAAGAAAGAAAAAACAAGAAAAATATTTGGATGATGAATATAAACAAGTTGAAGGAGTACTTGCTAAAACTGGTGGATATTTTGGAGATATACCAAAGATTAATAAATCTACTTTTGGCGTAGACGTAAATAGCTTCTTAAATAATATTTCAACTAAACCTAAAAAGAATTTAACTAATCTAAATAATAAAGAACAATATGTTATAGGTATGAGTGTAAAGCATAAAAAGTTTGGAACTGGTATTATTCAAAAAATTGAGCCAGAGGGAGATGATTTTAAATTAGATATAATGTTTGATAGAACTGGATTTAAGAGATTAATGGCAAATTATACTCCATTAGAGATAATTAAATAGTAATAGATGGTAACTTTATAGGTTACCATTTTTTTGTTGTGTCGAAATTTGTAAAAAATATTCACATTATCTTTTATAAATGTTATAATTAAACAAAAGTAGGGATGCTTTATGTATAAATATGTTGTTTATATAAAATATAATGTTTTTTAATTATTTGTAATAAGAAGCATAATATGGACTACAAATGGTAGCGGTGAAAAGGACGATTTAGTTAGGAATTTAGAAGAAATAATGAAATAATAGAAGTATTAAGGAGAAAAGAATATATGAAGAAAAAAGTTTTAGTAATATTTGGGTCAATGTCATCAGAGCATGAAGTTTCATGTATTTCTGCTGCAAATATAATAGAATATTTAGATGAAGAAAAATATGATATAAAAAGAGTAGGAATAGATAAAAATGGAATTTGGTATTATTATACAGGAGGTATAAAAAATATAAGAGAAAATCGTTGGATAAGAGATATAATGAATAAAGAACTCATAACAAACCAAATCAAAGAACTAAGAAGATATGATGTAGTTTTTCCAGTATTGCATGGAAAATTTGGAGAGGATGGTTCTATTCAAGGATTATTAGAATTAGCTAGAGTAAAGTATGTAGGATGTGATATATTAGGTAGTAGTATAGCTATAAATAAGATATTATCAAAAGAATTAGTTTTTAGTCTTGGAATTAATGTAGTACCATATATAAGTATTTCTGATAGAGAATTTTTTAATAGAGAATTTGATAAAAGAAAACTAGTAGAAAATATAAAAGAAAACTTAGGATTTCCTGTTATTGTTAAACCTAATAAAGAGGGTTCTTCTTATGGTGTTTCTAAAGTAGAGGACGATGTGAGTTTAATTTCTGCTATTGAATTTGCATTAAAATATGATAATAATGTATTAATAGAAAAATATATTTCAAAAAGAAAAGAAGTAGAATGTGCTATATTAGAGGATGTATTAGAGGAAAGAATATTTGCCTCTACACCAGGAGAAATTATATTACCAAGTGAATTATATGATTTTAATGCAAAATATGAAAATAAAAAATCTCGTATTCAAATTCCGGCAAAAATATCAGAAGAGCAGATATTTGCTATAAAAAATTATTCAAAGGAAATATTTAAGAAATTGAGATTAACAGGTATAGCAAGAATAGACTTTTTTGTGCTTAAAAATAAAATATATTTTAATGAAGTAAATACTATGCCTGGATTTACAGATACTAGTATGTATCCTATGATGTTAATGCATGATGGAATTGGTTATAAAGATATTTTAGATATATTGATTAATAATGTATATTAAAAAATATTAGAAGATATGTTAAAAGTAATTTAATATATGAAGTATTTTAACTATATATTACAAAAATGTTACATTATTTAATAACCTTTTGAAATATTAATAAAAAATTTAATTTTCTGTTCACAAATTAAAAATTATATTGTATAATAATCTTGCAAGGTAGGTTTGATTTTATGATTGGAGAATTAAAGAGAATATTATTAATAGTAATAGTTACATTACTAGTAGTTGTTATATTTATAAGTATTGATAATCCTATAGCAAGTATTAGTCAAGAAGCATCTAATTTAGTTATTTTTGGTGATAATATAGAACCACAAAATAAACCTTTTGTTGAAAATAATGGAATATATATCTCCACTGATACTATAGGTAAATTAATAGATGAGAATATTTTTTATGATAAAGTTGCAACAAAGGTTATAGTTACAACGGATACAGAAGTAATAAAAATGAAGATAGATGAAAATAAAATGTCAAAGAATATGGAATATGTAGATATACCAAATGCCGCAAAAACTGTTAATGGACAACCATATGTTGATATTACTCTATTAAAAGATATATATAATATAAAAGTTGAGTATAATAATGATACTAATACTATTTCTATAGATAAAAAAGATACATCTGATTTAAAAGTAAAATATAACAAAGTTAATGTTTATGAAGATTTGTCCACAAAGTCTAGTGTATTAACTAGTTTAAGTACAAATAATACTGTCACCGTTTATACAGATAGTTTAAAACATAATAGATGGTATAAAGTAAAAACTGATTCAGGAATAATAGGTTATATTTCAAAGAATAATGTAGATGTTGTTGAAAGTGTGGATAATGAAGAACAACAAAATGAAAACAATGAAATATCTAATCAAAATACCGAAAAGTTAATGATGTTTTGGCAATATGGTAGTGATTTAGATGTGCTTGGAAGTGAAAAGATAGAAGGAGTTAATGTTGTTTCGCCGACTTGGTATGAATTAAGAAGTTCAAATGGTGATATTTCCTCTAAGTTTAGTCAAGAGTATTATAACAGAGCTAAATCATATGGTTATGAAATTTGGCCAATAATTACTAATGGTATAGATTCTGTAAGTTATACTGCTGGAGATACTTCTGCTATGCTTAATAGTGAATATAACAGAGAGCAATTTATTAAAAACTTATTAGAAATTTGTAAGCAAGATAAGTTAGATGGTATAAATATTGATTTTGAGGCAATGAAAACTGAAGATAGAGATATGTATACTCAGTTTATAAGAGAATTATCTGCTATATTAAGAGCAAATGATATTAAAGTTTCAGTAGACATGTATTTTGTAGCATATATTGATAGATCAGAGATGGGAAAAGCTGCAGATTATGTTGTATTAATGGGATATGATCAAAGAGGCGCTTGGTCTAATGAAGCAGGTTCTATTGCAGAGGTCTCATGGGTAGAAGGAAATATTGAGTCATTAATAAATGATTCTAATATCCCTGCAGAAAAAATTATATTAGGTATTCCTTTTTATACAAGGTTGTGGACAACTAAAGCTGGTGAAAGTGAATTAACAACTAAAGTTTATACCATGAAAAATTGCCAAGAGTTTTTAGAAGAATATGGACTAACAACAGTATATGATGAAAATGCTGGTCAAAATTATGCAGAATACACTGAGGGAAGTTTAACATATAAACTATGGATAGAAGATAAAGATTCTGTAAAAAGAAGAGTAGAAACAGTAAAGAAATATAATCTTGCTGGAATTACAACTTGGAGAAAAGGATTTGAAACTGATGATATATGGCAAGTTATATATGAAAATTTAAAGCAGTAAAAAATAATTATATGATTAAAAGATTAAAATCGAGTATATTTATATACTCGATTTTATCGTTATATATAATTTTGTAAATATTTTTTAAATTAACACAAAATTAACAGCTTATTTGATATAATATTTTAGAACATAGGAGAATGATTATGAGATTGTTAGTAATTGAAGATAATACTGAGCTTTTAGAAAGTATAAGGAAAGTATTAGAAAAAGATTGTTTTTGTGTTGATTTAGCTGATAATGGAATAGAGGGTGAAGAAAAAGCATATATAAATGATTATGATTTGATATTATTAGATTTAAAATTACCAGATAAAGATGGCAAAGAAATAATTAAATATTTAAGAGAAGAGGCTATCGTTGTACCTATTATAGTTATATCCGGACATAACCAAGTAAGAGAAGTGTTAGATTTGGGAGCAGATGATTATGTTTGTAAACCTTTTCATTTTGATGAATTAATCTCAAGAATAAATGCAGTTATAAGGAGATCATATGGAAAATCTACTCCTAAGATAGATATTGGAAATGTATCTGTAGATACAAAATTAAAAAGGGTTACATTTAATAATACTAAAGTAGATTTAACATCAAAAGAATATAGTATATTTGAACATTTAGCTTTAAATTATCCAAGAGTTGTATCCAGTGAAGAGATATTAGAACATATCTATGATGAAAATTTTGATATGTTCTCATCTGTTCTTAGAGTACATATTACTAAACTCAGGAAAAAATTAAAAAATACAATTGGAACAGATATATTGGTAAATATAAGAGGAAAAGGATATTCATTAAGAGAGATTAACAGTTAATTAACATATCTTTTGATAAAATAGATATAAATTTAAGGAGGTTATGTATGAAAAACGAAAAGTTATTATTTAAGTATACAATTTTATATAAAGTAATAATATTTGTTATATTTGTTATATTTTTTTTAAATTAATAGTATAAAAAAAGAGGAATGTATGTTTTATTATACATTTCTCTTTTTATGTATACAATTATAGAAAATATATTTGACAAAATATAATTTTAATTATATAATAAATAGAAAAGCAATCGTTTTGATATGTTAGGAAAAAAGGTGAAAAAATGTTAGTTCTTCCTGATGAAATAAATAAAATTCTTGCTGTCTCTGGAAATGATGTTACTAAGTATGGAAAAAAATATTTTGAACAAGATAGAGTTAAGATAAAAAATGTAGAGTATATATCAGAAAATGATTATAGTGTAACAACTTCAGTTGAAGATAATTATGTGTATACAACTCAAATTTTAAAAAAGGATGGTAAAATATCATATTCGTGTGAGTGTGAAATTTCAAAGAAAAGGAATACTCCATGTAAACATATTATAGCTACTTTATTTGATCTGTATATTTACTCTAAAAAATATATAGAGTTTAAAAATGATATTAGTATATCGAGTTTTGAAGATAATAATTTGCTAAATAAAAGAAATTATAGTGGCAATAATTTTATGTATAAGTTATTATATAGTGATAAATTGATAAAATACTATGAAAATATTGAACTTGGGAAAAATAAAAATAAAGGGGATTTAAAGATTATTCCTAAATTAGAAATTTCTGGTTTTAATTATAGCGTAATGTCCGTTTCTTTTAAAATTGGTAGAAATAGGATGTATGTTATAAAAGATATATATGAATTTGGTCATAACTTTTTAGATAAACGCAAGGAAAGATATGGTAAAGAATTAGAATTAGTACATGACATAAAAGAATTTGAAGAGTCAGATAGAGAACTTGTAAGTTTTATTATGTCTAAGACAAATGAATATTTTAATTTTGCTAAACAGGATAATTATTTTTCTTTGGATCGTTTATTTAGAGGAAAATTAAACTTATATTATTCTTCATTAGACGAGTTTTTTAATATATTTAAGGATAAAAGTTTGAAAATTTCTGAATACTATTATACTGATGAAATTAAATTTATAGAAGAAGATCCTATATTTTCTTTTACGGTAAGTGAAAAAAATAACCTGATTGAAATTGGAAATAATATAGAGGATGATTTTTACGTATACGATGGACAAAAATATAAATATGTGTTATATAAGGATAAATTTTACAGATGTAGTGAAAAATATTCCTTAAATATCATACCTATATTAAAAGAATTTTTAAATAATAGAAGTAATAAAATAGACATTCCAATTGAATATGCAACGAGTTTTTGTGAATATGTGTTACCAAATATGAAAACGTATATAGATGTAGAATGTAAATCTGAATTTGTAAATAAATATAGGGCTGAGAGTCTTGCTACTAAAATTTATTTAGATATTGATACAAGTGGAAGTATAATTGCAGAAGTTAAATTTTGTTATTTAGATAAAGAATTTAATCCTTTTCTCCATCAAAATGATATGAAGTTTAATCGTAATAAATTACAAGAACAAAAAGTAAAAGAAATACTAGATAATAATCATTTTAAGCTAAATACGAAAGATGGAACGTTGTATATAAGTAATGATGAACATATATATGATTTTTTGGAAAATGGAATAAATACATTTATGGAAAGATTTGAAGTATTAGTTACGGATAAATTTAAGAGTAAAAATATCATTAATCCAAAAAATGTTCAAATGGGATTAAGAGTGAAAAATGATCTACTTGAAATTGAAATAGATGATTTGGGCTTTGATGAAAAAGAGCTTTCAAATATTATAAAAAGTTATAGGCAAAAAAAGAAATTTTATAGATTAAAGGATGGAAGTTTTGTTAATATAGATTCATCAGGAATAGATACTTTAGTTAATATTACAGATAGTATTGGGATTGAAGAAAAAGATATTGCAAAGAGAAAATTGGTAGTACCTAAGTATAGAGCAGTATATTTAAATGAGGTTTTAGATTTAAGTGATGATATTAATATAAAAAAAGAAAGTTCATTTAAAGATGTGGTTAGAAATATGTCATATTCTAAAGAATTAGATTTTTCAATACCTGAGAATATGGATAAAATTTTAAGACAATATCAAAGAATAGGATATAATTGGCTGATGACTTTAGATTCTTTACGGATTTGGTGGAATACTTGCTGATGATATGGGACTTGGAAAAACACTTCAAATAATAGCTATATTAGAGCAAGAACATATTAATAATAAAAGAACTTCTATTGTAGTTTGTCCAAGTTCGTTATATATAAATTGGGAAAAAGAGATTTCTAAATTTGCACCAGACTTAAAAACTTGTGTGATTTTTGGTAATGCTACAAAAAGACAAGAAAAAATTAGAAAGATAAAAGACTATGATGTAGTTATTACTTCTTATGATTTGTTAAAAAGAGATATAGATAGTTACAAAGATTTTAATTTTAGGTTTATTATTGCAGATGAAGCACAATATATTAAGAATAATAATACTAAAAATGCTAAAGCTTTAAAAGAACTAAAGGGAACCACTAGATTTGCTTTAACAGGAACACCAATTGAAAATTCACTTGCTGAAATTTGGTCGATATTTGATTTTTGTATGCCTGGATATTTATTTTCGTACACTAAGTTTAAAGCAAAATTTGAAAGTAGAATAATTAAGGATGAAGATAAAGAGGCATTAAATTCTTTAAGTAAATTAGTAGCACCATTTATTTTAAGAAGGACAAAGAAAGAAGTATTAAAGGAATTACCAGATAAAACTGAAACAAAGATTTATAATATTATGAACGAAAAACAAGAGAAGATATATAAGGCTTATCTAGTCCAAGCTAAAAAGATAGTACAGCAAGAAATAGACGAAAAAGGAATTGAAAATAGTAAGATAAAAATATTATCTTTGATAACTAGATTAAGACAAATATGTTGTCATCCATCACTATTTTTAGATAATTATGATGGGGAAAGCTCAAAACTAGTTCAATGTTTAGAATTAGTTGAAGAAGCATTATCATCTTCTCATAAAATTCTTATTTTTTCTCAGTTTACATCTATGTTTGAAATTATGAAAAAGGAGCTAGAAAAAAGAAATATAAAATATTACGAATTAACAGGACAAACTAAAGTAGATACAAGAGTTGAGCTGGTTGATAAATTTAATAAAGATAAAGATGCTTCCGTTTTTTTAGTTTCTCTAAAAGCTGGTGGTACAGGGTTAAATTTAATTGGAGCTGATATAGTTATACATTTTGATCCTTGGTGGAATGTTTCTGTAAAAAATCAAGCAACGGATAGAGCATATAGGATAGGACAAAAAAATAATGTACAAGTATTTTCACTTGTAACCCAAAATAGTATTGAAGAAAAAGTTGAAAAATTGCAGGAATTAAAGCAAAAGCTAGCTGATAATATTGTAAAATCAGGTGAAGTATTTATAAATAAAATGAGTAAAGAGGAAATATTAGAGTTATTTGAATAATTGATTATAGAAACGTTTTGGTTTTAAAATTAATTCTTTAATATATTAAGGACATTTAAGAAGAGTGTATTCTTAGGTGTTCTCTTTTTTTACAAAATTTTTAATTTTTTCATACAGTATTTTACAAATATTTCTTTTATTAAAGCATATAAAATATATAGGTGATAAATATGTTAGATGAAGTATTAAAAGTTTTACCAGTTTCTTTATATAGAGAGATAAAAAATATTGGAGGAAATAGTAATATAAATGAAATAAGACTAAGAGTTGGAAAAAAAGGAATTGTTATTGCATCTAATATAGAAATACCGATAGAATATAATGTATCTTTACAAGATTTACTTGAAATATTGGTAAAAGTTTCTAAGAATTCTATATATGCTATTCAAAATGAGATAAATAACGGTTTTGTTGTTATAAAAGGAGGACATAGAATAGGGATATGTGGAGAAGTTGTTCTTGAAGGTGGAAGAATAAAAAATATAAAAAATATTAATAGTATGAATATAAGAATTGCAAGACAGCTTATTGGTTGTGCGGATAAAGTTATGCCTTATATAATAAAAAATGGTAAGTTTACAAATACATTAATTGTATCTCCTCCTGGTTGTGGAAAAACAACAATACTTAGAGATATTATAAGACAAGTTAGCAATGGAATAGAAAAACTAGGCATTAAAGGCAAAAATATTGGATTAGTTGATGAAAGAGGAGAAATTGCAGCAGTTTGGCAAGGTATAGCAAATTTAGATGTTGGAATTAGAACAGATATAATATCTAATTCTCCAAAATATTTAGGTATGGAAATGTTAGTAAGGAGTATGGGGATAAATATAATTGCTACTGATGAAATAGGTGGACAAAAAGATTTTGATGCAATTAAATATGCAAATTGTAGTGGAGTAGGTTTGATTTTTACTATGCATGGTAAAGATTTAAATGACGTTTTAAAAAGGGATGGGATGAAGGAATTACTTGATGAAGGTATGTTTAGTAATATTATATTATTATCAAATAAAAATGGAGTAGGTACAATAGAAAATATATGTGATTTAGATAAAAATATTGTAAAATCAAAAGTCGTATGATAAACTAAGTTAAAATATAAAATTATTATTTTCTAATTAGAAAGGAAGATGTATATGAATAAGAAGGAGTTTGAAAGTTATCTACGGCAAGTTTTAGCAGAACTTCCTATTGAAAAACAAGAAGAAATTTTGTTAAAAATGAAAAACAAATGGATACCTGATTTCATTAATAAACGTTTTAAAAATTATAGTTATTGTTCTAAATGTAGAAGATATTTTCTAAAAAGTAAATATATAAAAGTAGAAAAAAAGAATATTAAAACTTTAAAAACATTTATTGATGGTGGATACGGGGATGATGATAAATGGGAAGATATGGAATTTTTGTGTACATATATGGTTTGTCCTGTCTGTGGTAATCAAGAGGAAGTGGATTCTAAATATATAAGAACGGTAAGTAGGAGATAATTATATTTATAATTATTTGTAAATAATTGATATACAACATATAATTTATAAATGATAGAAGTGTCTATGCAAAGTAGGCACTTTTTATTATTTTATACATATATTACTATTTTTGCTAAAACTAGTCAAAAAAGGTGTGAGCATATAATATTTTTCTACAATTATTTTGATAAAAAAGTTGTATAACTTTTATATAAGAAGTCTTTGGAGGTGGAATATGTTAATTTTTAAATTAATTGTATCAGTTTTAATAATTTTAGGATGTGGATATATTGGAATGTATAAAGCCAAGAAGTTAAAGTATAGGGAACAAATTCTAAGAGATATGGTTACATTTTTAGGATTAGTTGAAAATGAAATTAAATACATGATGAGTATTTTACCTAATGCATATGAATCTTCAAGGCAAAAACTTTTAACTGAGTTAAAAAATGTAATAGGACAAATTGTTGAGGATATGTTAGCTACAGATAGTGAAATGTGTATAGATCAAAGTATTGTTAGAAATATTTCAAATTTAACAGAGCTAACCGATTATGATAAAAATGTATTTATTTCCACTTTGAGGAATTTAGGAAGAAGTGATTTAGATGGACAAATAAATATAATAGAAAATGGTATAAATATAATAGACAATCAAATTAAAGAGGCAAATGATATAAAATTAAAAAACTCAAAATTATATAAAACTGTAGGAGTTATAGCTGGAATTATGATAGTAATAATTTGTATTTAGTATGGAGGGAAGAAGATGGATATTAATTTGCTGTTTAAAATAGCAGGTATTGGAATTCTTGTAGCTGTTTTAAATCAAGTATTAACTAAAGCTGGAAGAGAAGATCAAGCTATGATGACAACTTTAACAGGCTTAATAATAGTTCTTATGTTGGTTATAACTCAAATTAGCAATTTATTTGAAACTGTAAGAACTATTTTTGGGTTGTAGGTGAGTGAAAATGGAAATTATTAAGGTTGTAGGATTTGCTATTATATCAGTGGTATTAATTGTATTATTACAAGAACAAAGAAAAGAAATGGCTTTATTACTTACAATTGTTGCTGGAATTTGTATTTTGCTTTTTGCAATATCAAAGGTTACACCAATAATAGATATGTTAAATTCCTTAATAGATGGTTCTGGTATAAGTAAAGAATTCCTGGTTATAATTTTAAAAATTACTGGTATAGCATATTTGGTAGAGTTTGGTAAAAATATTTGTATAGATGCGGGGCAAAGTGCTATAGGTACAAAACTTGAAATAGCAGGGAAAATAATAATTGTATCACTTTCATTACCGTTAATTGCAACACTTGTTAATGTATTATCAGGATTGGTATAGAATATGTTAAAAGTTAAAATATTTAAAGTCATTATCTTAATATCTTGTATATTAATTGGATTAGATTCAGACGTTATTTCAAATACCATTGAAGAAGAAACATCAATTCAAGAAAATGTTACAAATCAGATCTCGGAAAATTTTAATTTAGAAACATATATTAATGATATTAATAATTATGTAGAGGATACAGGAATTGAGGGAATAGATTTTCAGGAAATAGCATCATCTTTAATTAAATCAAATAATATAGATTATAAAAATATAGTGGCCAAATTGTTATCCTTTTTTGCTAAAGAAGTAATGGGAAGCTTAAAAGGAGCAATTTCTATATATTTTATTGTAATTATTATGGCGATAATATCTAATATTGAACTTGAAAAGAAGTCAGATATAACAAAAATAGCACATCTTTCATGCTTTGCAGCACTAGCAACTATAACAATTGTAACTTTTTTGGATATAATAACAAGTTTTAAAGAGGTTGTTTCTGTACTTACTACACTTATGCAGGTTATATCTCCATTTTTGATGGCGGTATTAATTTCTACAGGAGCCATAACTTCTACCGGAATTATACAACCTATGGTACTTTTTGTTGCAAGTGCAGTAGGATTTATTGTTAATTATCTTGTCATTCCATTTTTTAGTATATCGGTAGCTATTAATGTTATATGTAGTATATCAGAAAATTTAAAATTAAGTAGAATGTCAAAATTGTTCAGTAGTAGTGCAATTTGGATAGTAGGAATTCTATTTACATTTTTTTTGGGAGTATTATCACTTGAAACGACTCTTACTTCTTCAGTAGACTCTTTAGCAGTAAAAACTACACAAGCCGCAGTATCTAATTTTGTCCCAGTAGTTGGAAAGTTTTTTTCAGATAGTTTTGAAACTGTAGTTGGAGCGACTAAGGTTATAAGTAGTGTTGGTGGAACAATTGGGATTATTTCTGTATTAATAGTAGCGGTAGTACCTATTATAAAAATAGCGAGTGTAATGCGGATTATATATGGTTTTAGCAGCATTAGTAGAGCCTATATGTCAAGAGGAAAATGTTGTGAAGTATATATCGACATTTAGTAATGTATATAAAAATATACTAGGTATTTTGATTGGAATAACTATTTTATTTGTTATTTCAACTGGAATTATTTTAAACTTAGTAAATAGTGTAGTTAAATAAACAAAGGAGGAAAAGATATGATAGAGATTTTTAAAGGTTGGGTAAGTGCAATGCTTTGTGTGGGTATATTTATAACTTTTATCCAGCTAATAATACCTAAGACCAATTTAAAAAAGTATATTTATTCTTTGATTGGAATTATTACGGTAATAACAGTTGTTTCACCAGTAATAAATTTATTAAAAAATAAAGATGTAGAAGAAAGTGTAAGTCAAGTAATAGCTAATATATCAAATGGTGATGTAGCTGAAGAAATAGATGTAGATGGATATCAAGAAAAAACAGAAGAAACTTTAAGAGAAACTTTTGGGCAGAATATGAAAAATGATATAAAAAGTAAATTAGAGCAACAAGGAATAGTAGTAAAGACAATTGATATGTTCCTTTCAGAACAATATAATATTGAAAAATTGGAGATTTGTATAGATAAGATTGATGAAGAAGTATCTTCATTAGATGATGTTACAAGTGTTGTAAAATACATTAATGAAGTATATGATTTAGATCTTTCGAAAATTGAAGTTATAGAAGAAGGTGGAATATAAATGAACTATTTAGAGACACTAAAGAATATAACTAAAAGTAAAGAAAAAAAGATTGAAAATATTGTATTGTTAATTATATTACTTTCAATAATATTAATCGCAAGCAAATATATTTTTTCTTCAAATGATAATTCGAGTAAAACAAGTAATAGTACAACTACTAATGAGAATATAAATAATAGTGAGAATGGTACAACAGAAAATACAAATAGTGTACAAGATGATCTTGAGTATAAATTAAGCGAAATATTATCACAAATTTCTGGTATAAGTGAGGTTTCAGTTGTTATTACATATTCTAGTGATACTACGCAAACACCAGTATATAATACTAAGGAACAAGAAAAATCAGGAGAAAAAACTACTGAAAAAAGTGTTGCATATAATGAAGATGGAAGTAAAAAGACTGCAATAATTGAAACTGTAGAAATGCCTAAAATAGAAGGTGCAATAATTGTTGCAAAAGGAGCTTCTACCGTTGAAATGAGATCTAAAATTGCTACAGCTGTGTCAACACTTACTGATGTACCAGTATATAAGGTACAAGTATTTGAAAAACAAGGATAGGTGAAAGATTATGACAGTAGTTAAAAGAAGTACATTAGCTTTAATATCTCTTGGACTTATGGTTTCTGTGGCTGGATATATAAATTATAAATATAATCCTGATAGAGAGAAAAATCTAGGTCAAACAGTATATGTTAATGGAAAAGATAATTTTGCATATGATAATGTTAGTATTTATTCAGAAGATACTTCTCAAGAAAAAGAAGAAATAGAAGAAAATGAAATAGCAGTTTTTAAGTATGATAGAGATAATATGTATTCTGAACTTAGTGAGAACTATTCAAGTATTATAAAAAATGAAAACACATCTGCTGACCAAGTTAATGAATATCAAAAAAAATTAAATGATTTAATTACTCAAAAAAATTTAATTAATATGGTAGAAAATGTAATTAAGTCTAAAGGAATAGAAGATATTGTTATAATTCCAACTAACAATGACAATATAAATGTAGTAGTTAAAGTTAAAGAGGAATTAAAAGATGAGCAAGTTGCTCAAATACAACAAATTATTGTAGATCAGATTGGAGTAAGTGCTGATAAAATTAGTATTTCATGTAAGAGTAGTGAATAAAAACTACTCTTTTTTGTTACAAAAATATTACATAGTCGTAAAAAAAAAATTACATATAAAAGATTTGTTGAAAAAAAAATATATATATGATAAAGTATAGCTACAATGATATGTTACGGTTTATATGACATTAATTATGTATTTTTTTAGAATATTAATACTTAATTTGTGTCAAAATAATATTGTTGGATTTTACAGAAGATTAAATGATAAAAGGAGAAATCTATGTCAAGTTGTTTAGGAATATACATAAATAATGATGTTATAAAATTTGCAAAGATGTCATATGAAAAAAATAATATACAACTAGAGCAATATGGCACTAGATTCGTTAAATTTGATCCATTAAATCAAATTGAATCTATAATTCAAGAGACAAATTCAGCTAATATACCTATAGCTATTACTCCAGAAAAAAGTGAATATTTAAATATAGAAATGTATGAACAAGGACAAGTAAAATCATATTTTAGTGATGTTGCTAAAATGGAATTTGAAGCTTGGTGTGAGAAAAATGCAAAAAGTCCTCAAAATTATCAATATATATTCAAACCTGCAGATGTTAAAAATTCTGAGGGCAAAAGGAATTTAGAAATAAATATTGTTGAAAGAGAGTTAATTGAAAAATATACTCAAAAATTTAACAGTATTACTTCTATTTACCCAGCTAGTTTATTAACTCAAAGACTTGTACCTAAAGAATATCAAAACTATGTATTAGTTGACTTTAGTGATAGTTTGACTGTTATGGTTGTTATAAATAATAAGATTGTTGAAATGCAAAATTTCAAAGTAGGAATGAAACAAATTTTGCAGGATTTTTCTGGAAAACTTGGCTCATATCAAAAAGCTTATGAAGCATGTAAACAAATCAATGTTTTTTCTGAAGGCGTAGATAATAATAATAAAGAGTTAGAAGTACTTTTAGAACCATTGTTGCAAGATATCTTGAAAAATGTACAAACTCTAGTTAATAAATATAGAAAAGACATAGAAAAAGTAATATTAACAGGAAATGGTATAATATTTACTAATATTGACATTTTGTTTACTGAGTTTTTAGACGAAAAATGTGAGATATTAAAACCTGATTTTTTAGAAGACACTAGTAATGTAAGAAATACTGCTGATATGTTGGAATCTATAGAAGCTATGGCTCTTGCATATGATGTTTTGGTGCCAAAACCAAAAGAAAGCGAATATATAAAAAAAGGTAATATCAAAAAAGGTTTTTTATCTATTTTTGAAAAGAAAAATAAAGATAATAAATTAGCAAAAAAAGAGGCAAACGAAAGCTTAGAAAAAGCTCCAAAAGAAAAAGCACCATCTATAAGTTTTATAGATACAGAAAAAATAAGTGGTGGAATTATATGTGCTTGTATTGTAGTTGCTGTTGTGTTTGTATCATATATATTATTTAGCTCTTTGTATGTTTCAAGAGTTGAGAAAATGAAAAATGATGTTAATAAAACTATTGCTGAGATTAATGGTGATATTACTGAAATAAACAGTGATTATAACTATATAAACACAAATATGGCTAAGTATAAAGAAATCAATGATGATGTTCAGGAAATTGTTGAACAGATTGAGAGTAATAAAATAGGAAAATTTACTACATATAATGTGGCTACATTTTTACAAAATATAATAAAAATTATACCTAAAAATGTGCAACTAGTAAATATAAGCTCTGACGATAATAAAAATGTAAAGATAACTGCTAAGTCAGATAGCTATGCAGATTTAGGTTATTTTGTAGCCGAATTAAAGTTGAATAATACATTGAATGATTTAAAAGTAAATAGTGTAAAAAATGGAACAACAACTGTTGTTGAGATTGGTGGTGAGTTGCCATAATGTCAGATGATATAAAAAAGATAATAATAGTATCTTCGTGCTTTGTAGTTTTAATTGGACTTTTAGTACTCGTGTTGTTTGTTGATATAGATTTAAAAATTATTAAATTTAATTCTGTAAAAACGTTATTAGGAAAGCATGATGAGGTTAATGTGGCTGAGACACAACTTAAACAAAAAGAAACAGAATATAATGATGCTATAAAGAAAGTTAAAGATGTACAGACAACTTTTGATAGTGAAAAGACTAAGTATGAAGCTATTAGTGATGACACTATAAATATAATAAAAGAAGCTACAACTGAAGAAAATTATAATATTGAATATATGTGGATTAGATTAGGTAATTATGCAAAATCAAATAATTTAACGATAATTATGGCTGAACCAGGTGGAAGTTTTGATACTACTACAAATCAAAATGCTTCAACTAGCTCAACTAATTCAAATAGTAGTTCAAGTAGTGTAACAACTGCTACTACAGATAATACAGGTAGTAGTACTTCTACAGGCACTACAAGTGCTAATAGTACCACAAGCGGTACTAATACTACGACTACTACAAATGGTGATGCTTCTGCAAGTACAACAGGTGCATCTACAAGTGGAAATACAGCAACTTCAACAACTGATTCGAATACTTTGTTTAAAATACAAGTTTCAGGAAGTTATTTAGATGTTTCAGATTTTATATTTGAAGTTGAAAATGATAAAGCTTTAAGATTTAGACTTGATAATATATCTATGGATTATGTTTCAGGAACTACTATTAAAGCAAGTTTTAATGTTAAAAACTTAATTATTAATAAATAAGGTAAAGGAGTGTGATAATGGATGAAAAAAACATATATATTAACTTTTAGTATATCATTTCTTGTAGTTATATCAGTATGTGTTATATTATTAATGTTAATGCTACCTCAACAGGTTCAGATACTTGAAGGAAATATAAATAAATATGATGCTATTTCAAAATCAAGATATACTTTTGAAAGTACAAAAGATATTTCTAGTGAGGCATTGACAAAACAATATACTATTACTGATGAAGATATGAATACATTTAAAAATAATAATCAATATAAAGCGGGAAATTCTGATCCATTTTCGCCTTCTGATACAGTTACTACAGGTGATGGAAATAATAGTAGTAATGGAAGTAGTTCAAATGGAAACAATCAAAGTTCAGGTTCTACTTCAACTCAAGATAAGATAACTAATAGTAATGGTGGTACACCAAATCCACCTTCAACTGGCAAGTAAGGAGTGTAGAAATGGCAAAAAAAGAAGAGGGACATATAGATAGCAAAAAAAATGTAGTAATAGTAATTTTAGCTGCAATATGTATGCTTTTAATTGCATTATCTGTTTTTCTAGCTTTTGATTCTAAAACCATTAGTGGAAGCGGTAAATTTTTACAAAGCGCATATACATTGCAAAGTAAAATTTCAACATATATAGGAAAGTCATCTTCTGATACATTTGGAGTATATACAAATGAAGAGCTAATTACCGGAAAGGTAGCAGCTACAGGAGAAGATATAAAAGATAATGAAGATAACTCAATAAAGCCATTAGTAGATATAGACCAAAAAATAGAAAAAGACGGAAAAGTGGCTTATAAAATAAATGAAGAAAACTTAAAAGACTTGTTAAACACAAGTATGCCAACGTATGATGGAATTGAATTTTATATTCAAGATGGAGAATTATTAAAAGTAAATTTAACTTCAAGTCCAGACTGGTGGATGGAAGATTTAGATTTTCTACTAGTTGGCAATGAATAATTTTTGGTAAAAACATTTTATACAAAAGATAAATATATGAAATGTTATAAAATGTTTTTATATATATTTTATATTATAAGGAGGAAGAATTTTATGAAAAATTCTAAAAAAGGTATTTCTTTAATCGTATTAGTTATAACAATTATTGTTATAATTATCTTAGCAGCAGCTGTATTACTTACATTAAATAACAATAACCCAATTGAAAATGCAAATACTGCAGTTACAGAAAGTGATAAGTCTGAAATACAGTCTGCTGTTACTATAATGATGTCATCTATAATGGCTGATGTTGCTAATTCGGTAACACTAGTACCAGCTTCAGAGGGTGCTATTGTTGGTACAAAATTTCAAATTACGGGAAGTACTTCTGAATTTGTAAAAAAAGGTACATCTGGTAAATGGGAGATTGGAAAATCTACAGATGCATATAGTATAACAGCAGATGATTTGGGAATAAATGCTACAACTTTAGCAAATTATAAAATAGATGCTAACGGAAAAGTATCTTCAAAATAAAATACGATTAAATAACTAGGTTTTAGACCATATGCATAGGGTTAGTGTATATGGTCTTACCACTATAATATAATTTATTTGTATTTTAGAGTGTATAGATTTATTATTTATGCATTGTAAAATGTGGATAAGTTATGTAAGAGGAGGGCTTAAAGTGTTAACATTTTTGCATATATTTATTATATTTTGTATGTTTGTGATTGGTACTTTATTTGGAAGTTTCTTCTCACTTGCTACATATAGATTACCAAGGCATCAAGACATTATTGCAACAAGATCGTATTGTACAAGCTGCAAACATAGACTTGGATTCTTTGATTTGATACCTGTTTTAAGTTATTTATTTAGAGGTGGAAAATGTAAATATTGTGGTGAAAAGATTAGTATACGATATTTTTTGCTTGAGGTATGTAATGGCACTATATTTGTTTTATTTTATTTGATATTCGGATATACTATAAAATTGTTAATTGTATGCTTACTATACGCTTTTATATTTGTTTTAATTGGTTCATATATAATGAAAAGTAAAATGACTGAAGAAGAAAAAAAAGAGATTTCTTTAAAGCATAAAAAAGGAGTATTTATATCTGAACTTGTTATTGCAATGATAATTTTTACTATTTTTATGGCGTCTGCCTTTATTTTAATTAGAAATTATAATAAAAATGTAAATATGTATATTGCAAAGAGTAATGCAATTTCTCTTGCAGTAAAAAATATTGAGAAGGCTTTGGCTACAGATTATGATAGTTTATATTCATTTAATGATAATCAGGTAGTTGATGAAATAAATTATAGTATTACAACAAATGTATCTAAGTATAGCGATGTAGATTTTACAAAACAAGATATTGTAAAATTAATAGATGTGCAGGTAGATTATATGTTTAATGGAGAATCTTATGAATTTAATTTAAAAACTTTAAAAGGTAAGGTGTTGTAATATGAAAAGATCAGGTCTTACTATGACGTCTATGGTTTTGTATGTTGCTTTATTCTTTACTTTTTCTGCATTTGCTATAGCAGTTAGTACAAATTATAATTATAAAACATTAGGTGACAAAGGAAATATGTGGGTAAATGAGCAATTTGATAAATTGCAATATAATATTGTATACAGTGCTAAACATAGTGACGATATAAGTAAAATTGGAGATAAAGTAGTATTTTCTAATGATGATGAATATGTATTTGATCAAGAAAATAAAAGAGTTTTAAAAAACGGAGGAATTATAGCAATGGATGTTGAAGTGTTTGAAATAATAGATGCCTCAGATTTAACTGGAAATAATAACTTTTTAGATGAACAAGAAAATGAACTTGCTTCAATAGCTTTAAAAATAAAATTAGCTAAATATGGAGCTGAAAAAACATCTGAAATTTTTATTACAGCAGGAGATGGTTATAGTGAAGAAATTTAATAAGTTAAAAGGATCTGGAGTACTTGTAGTAATACTTTCGGCTGTAGTTTTTTCAATTTACGTTATGTCAAATTTTGCTGAACAAGAACATTATGGTATAATGCAAGAAAAGTATGAAAAAAATATAAAAGAGATGTACGAAAAAAATACTGAAGATATAGAAGAATTTTACAATCAAATCTTAGATAATAGTTTATAAATATGGAGGTATATATAATATGTTTGAAAGTGTAAGAGCTAAAAAAAATCCTATAGGTGTAGAATTCATAAAAAGGGGGCTATTAACAGATTCTCAAGTTGATAGAGTACTTGAGTACCAAAAGGATCATAAGGACTTAAAATTTGCTGAAATTGTAGACATATTAGATATGTGTGATAAAAATAAATTATTAGAAGCTTTAGCTGAAAAAATACAAGTAACACCTGTTATGTTAGAAAATGACTTAGGTATAAATCCAGTTCAATATTTGCCTAGAGATATGATAATTAATTATAAAGCATTACCTTTTGACTTAGAGGGAAATACTTTGAAGGTTGCTTTTGCTGATCCACAGAATGCTAGTAGAGTTAAAGAAATTGAACTTCTTTTGATGAATAAAGGATTTAATATAGAGATTTATGTTACTTTATATACTAGTATAATGCAACAAATATCTAATATAAGAAATGTTAGTACTAGTTATGTAGATAAAGAAGAAAAAGATATAAGTAAATTGGTAGATAATATAATAATGACAGCTATTGAAAGAAGAGCTAGTGATATACATATAGAGCCAATGGAAGATAAACTTAGAATAAGGTTTAGAATTGATGGTGACCTTATAACAATTACTGAACTTCCTAAAAAAAGACAAGATGTTTTTATTGGTAGATTAAAGTCTATATCTAATATGCACCAAGAAATAACTTATGACCAAGATGGTAGTATTAATACTTATGAAAATTATAGTATTCGTGTATCTTCTCAAAAGAATGTAAATGGTGAGAAATTTGTTTTAAGATTATTAAAGAAAAACTATGAATCAAGAAGTTTATTTGAGTTAGGGTTTCCAAATGATGATGAAATTGTAGAAAGATCTTTTGATAAGAGAAATAGTATGATAATTGTTTGTGCGCCTACTGGTGAAGGTAAAACAACTACTTTGTATAGTGTTATAGAATACTTAGATAGACCAGAAATAAATATTATATCTATAGAAAACCCTGTTGAACGTAGATTAACAGGAGTAAACCAAGTTGAAATAGGACCTAACGTCACATTCCCTTCAGCATTAAGAACTGTTTTAAGACAAGATCCTGATATTGTATTGGTTGGTGAGATAAGAGACGAAGAAACAGCTAAAATTGCTATTGAAGCTGGTCAAACAGGTCATTTAGTTTTAAGTACAATACATACAATAGATGCAATAGAGGCTATTACAAGAATTAGAAAAATGGGGATTTCTGATTATGATGTATCAGCAACTATAGCAACTACAATTTCACAAAGATTGGTTAGAAGACTTTGTGAAAAATGTAAGAAAAAACATGTATTAACTGATGATGAAAAAAAATATATAGAGAGGATATCTAAAGTAACAAAATATGAGTTTGATTTAGATAACGCAGATTTATATGAGCCTGTTGGTTGTAAATATTGTAATGATATAGGATATTATGAAAGAATTGGTATTTTTGAGATACTTTGCTTTGATGAATATGTAAAGGATATGGTATCAGAAGGAAAGTCAACTATAGATATTAGAAAATATGCACTTGAAAATACTGATTATGAATCGTTAATTGTTGATGGAGTTAATAAAGTTTTATCTGGTGTGACAACATTAAGTGAGATAAAAAGAAAAGTAATAATATAATTTAAGAAAGGAATTTAGTATGGATTTAATTTATTCAATCTTACAGAAAGGAATAAATCTTGAAGCGAGCGATATTCATCTTGTGCCAGGGCAAGTACCTGTTTATAGAGTAAATAGAAAACTATTTTTTGACGAGAGCAAATTGCCCTTAAGTCCTGAAACATTGGAAATGTTTGTTGAATATTTTTGTAGCAAAACTCCAAGTTTAGAAGAAGCAGTTAAAACAAAGAGACAAGGAGATTTCTCATATGGGTATGGTGGTCATAGATTTAGAATAAATGTAGCAATGACTCAAGGAAATCCTACATTTTCCATTAGAATTATACCAAATGGAGATATAGATGTTGAGGCTATGGGGTTAACATCTGTAATTCAAAAGTTAAGAAGAGTAGAATCTGGGCTTATCTTAATAACTGGTAAGGTTAATTCTGGAAAATCAACAACAATGAATGCATTTATACAAGAAGTAAATAAAGTGTCAAATAAAAAGATTGTTACTTTAGAGGATCCAATAGAATATATTCATATACCTCAAAAGTCAATAATTATTCAAAGAGAGATTGGAACAGAATCAGATGTTTTAAGCTATTATGATGGACTTATAAATTTACTTAGAGAAGATGCTGATATTGCTGTTATAGGAGAGATAAGAGATAGACAGACTATGGATGTTGCACTTGATTTAGCAGAATCTGGAGGGCTAGTTATAGGAACGTTACATACAAGATCTTGTGGAGAAACATTAGAAAGAATTATAAATATGTATGATCCAGCTGATCAAATGACCATAAAAAATACAGTATCTAATGTTTTAAAGGTTGTAATTTCTCAAAAATTGGTGCTTAGTGTTGAGAATTCCTTGTTAATGGTTCCTGAAATTATGATAGTAAATAATACAATAGCAGCACACATAAGGCAAGAAAAATTCAATATTTCAGATATTGAAGATTCAATTCATTCTCAAAGTGATAATGGTTCTTTGAGCTTTGAGAAGTCTTTTGCAAATTTATATTTAAAAGGATTAATTGATATGCAAACTGTAAAAGATAATATTGATCCTCAAAGATTAGATGTAGTAAAAAGTAATATAATGACTTCTGGTGGAAGAATAGATTAACACAGAGAGGGGGAACACAAAATGCCATCGTATAAGTACCGTGTTCTGTTAGAAAATGGTAAAATAGGAAGAGGAAAAATAACTGCTTTAAACAAGGCAAAAGCTATTGAAGCTTTAAAAAAAGAAACTATGCAACCAGTTTATATAAAAAGGCTGTATGAGAATAAAAAGAAATATAGAAGACTTGATTATAAAAAAATAGAAAGAGCAAATCAGAAAATGTTTGTTGAATCTATTAGGGTCAAAAGAGAAAAAAATAAAAAAATTAGTTTAAGAGATTTGACATTAGAGGATGTTAAAATAGCTCTTACAAGAATAAAAACAAGTGATATTGTTACATTTGTTAATAACTTATATATATTAAAAAAAGCAAAATTTAATAATGTTCAGGCGTTACAGTCATTATATGATGGAGAGTCTAACTTGGCTCTTAAGGATATAATAGAAGATTTACTTATTGGTGTCGAGTCGGGTGAACGTTTATACTCTATTATGGAATCTTATCCTAAGGTATTTCCACCTTTATTTGTTAATTTTATAAAAGTTGGAGAAGAGTCAGGAAATTTAGATACAGCGCTTTTGTATGCTAGAGATTATATGGAGCAATCTAATCAAGTAAGAAAAGCCGTTAAAAAAGCAGTTATACCAAGAGTATTACAATTTTTTGGAATATTTGGTATGATGTTTGTAGCATTAATAGTTGGTGTTCCATTACTTGAAGATGTATATGATATGTTTGGGTCACAAGAAGAAATTCCTGCTGCTACAATGATTGCATTAGATTTTTGTAAATGGATTGCAAATAATTTCTTATATATTCTAGCGGCCATAGGTATTATATTTATTGCAGTATTTCTATATGTAAATTCTCCTATGGGAAAATATAAGTGGGATAAGTTCAAATTAACAGTTCCAGTAGTAGGACCGCTGATTAATAATATAACTGTAAGTGAATTTTTCCAAGCTATGTTGCTTAATTTAAAAAATGGTATGAGGATACAAGAAAGTCTTGAGGTCTCTAAAAATGTTACATCAAATTATTACTTTTTGTCGGCTATAGAAGCTGGAAAAGCTAATACATTAAGTGGAGGCTCTTGGATTGAACCTTTTGAAGAAAAAAAATTATTTAAACCTATGGTAAGAGAAATGGTATCTATTGGTATGAAAACTGATTTATCAGAAATGATGGCAAAAGTAAATGAATATATAAAAATGGAGATAAAAGAATCTTTAGCTATATTTACAAAGGTATTGCCTGATATTACATATATTTTTGTTGGTATAGCATTAATAGCTTTTGTTATTACAGTTATGGTTCCTCTTACAAATGTTTATATGGGTGGATTTATACAAATGCCACAGTAAAAAAATAAAGACCTAGATAAAATGTTTAAAATTATATATTAAAAAACATTTTATCTAGTTTTTTTTATTGTGCTTGATCTTCCATTATATTTTTTACAAATGTATTAGCGGGTGCTGTTATTTTTTTTATATTACCTACTTTTAAAATAGGCATGTCACCATTATAATTACCTTTTGTAATTACACCAGTTACTTCGATCCATTCATTATCAACAAGATTTTTTGCGTCTGAGTAGTCGCAAAGAATACCTGCTACTTTATCTTCATTATTTAAAATTGTATTTCTACCACATACAATGTAGTTTTCTTTAAAATCTGGCATTCTAAATACAAATCCTGTTAAGTGTATTGTTTTACCGAGATTTTCTTCAATATTTTCGTGTATGTTTTTTAAACATTCTGTATAATTTTCATCTGTTAAATCATAATCATAATTTGAAATATTTGAATTAACTGAACTTGAAGAAGTTTTTGTACCAAATTCCATAATTGTTGCTACAAATAAAGCAATAATTACACAAGCAATTAAAATCTTTTTAATATCTAATTTAAAATTAACAACAAACATAATAACACCTAACCCTTATGCGTAAAGCTATTTAATATATATATATTCGTTAATAGTATATATATGATTAAATATATTTTTGATTAAAAAAAATTTTATTTTTTTTATTAAATTACTTGACATCTAAAAATAAAAGTGTTAATATAAATAGCGTCGTTAATCTTTGTCAAAAAATGTCTAGATAAATTATGTAAAAAATTAGTTTTATATTTATTTATAAAAATAGCAAAAAATATGTTGACAAAATAAAAGCGATATGTTAAAATAAATTTAGTCACAAAAAAAGTGACAAAGAAAAAGCACATTGAAAAATAAACAATACAAGAACGAACCAAGAAAAGGTTGTACAAAGAAAT